>WJLE01000056.1 GCA_014728655.1 Candidatus Uhrbacteria bacterium | reverse complement strand
CTATCGCCATAGGAGGCATCCCATGAAGCTAAAAGGAATTTATATCAACCTGCCGAAAACGGTTATCCGCTATTACAAAGACAAGGCGGAAAAGACCGACACGCCGTATCAACAACTGATTCGGACAGCCCTGGCCGATCAAATGTATGTCGAAATGGCCAGGACTTTCCCGGACCAACCCGAAACACCACAGCAAACCGCGTAAAGGGGGCAGCGTATGGGCACACCACAACAACAGGGGCAGCTTGTCCCATTATATTTTGATGCTGTCGTTTCTCAATTCGATGGCGTCACGTCTCCCCCGCTGTCCGTTACGCCCACCGTCAAGCAAGTCATTAAGGCTATTTCAACAGATGTCCGCCTGAAAAATGATATTGAAGAGTGTCGGGAATATCTCAGGACGGATATTGAAAACAACAAACGGGGCGCAAAGGGCGCTTTGGAGACTCCTGAGTATTCAGAGGCTAAGCGTTCGTTGCTGGGGGTCACGTGGAGCGGAACATTTGAAAAGCGTGGGAATAGTTCACTGTCAACATTTTCCGGGTTCTTGTCATTCGACATTGATTATGACAAAACCCAAAAAGTCATTGACTATGAATCCGAACGACAAAAGACGTTAGCCATTTATAAACGTCTTAAAACAGATCCCTTCGTGGCGTTACTGTTTGGTTCTGTCTCTGGGATCGGGGTGAAGGGCCTTGTCAAAATCCCAGCGGTCACGTCAGATGCTGAGTATAAAGCCTATTTCAGGGCATGGCAGGCATATGTCAAAACGACGTATGCAATAGAGCTTGACAGCCTCCCTGATATCTCGAGGCTCTGCTTTCTGTCTTACCAACAGAGTCCACACATCAACGAAGACTCAAAAGTTTTTACCGAAAAAATTTCTTCTGAAAAGACTGTCGCTCCAATGCAAAAAATTGACTCGCAGACTGATGCCAGTGTCAAGGCTGCGCTTCTTGTGTTGAAGCGATACGGGATTCAAGAACAAATAGATCGGAATAGCTTTGTGGGGCTGTGCGCAGCATGTAAGCGGGGCGGCGTGTCATATTCTGATTTTAACGCGATCATGCAGAAAAGTCCAGGGTACAACGCGAAAGAAAATTTCCGTATCTGGAATACGGCACATCCTGACGCCCGCGATAGTGCAATGACCGTCTCGACTCTGATTTCCTACGCCCGCAAAGCGGATAAAAAGCTATACCTTGAGATCAGGAATTCCAACAGGAAGCAGGAAGAGGGAGATGACTCACAAGGTGGGTTAGCGACGGCAATTGAAAAGAAGCTATTGAAACGGTATTTGTTCCGGCTCAACACGGTGACGGATAAAATCTTTGTGCAGGCGAATAACGAGGAACGGATGATGTCGGACTATGTTGAGGCAGAGATGCGGTGCTGGCTTCTTGACCAGGGATTCTCACGGCGTGATGCCGTGACAGATGTCATTCGGAAGATTGCCTTTCAAAATCAGTTCAATCCTATTCATGAATATTTCCAAAGGTTAAAATGGAATGGCCAAGATCATCTCCATGCTCTATGTCAGCATTTTACAGACCCCGATAACATCTTTCATGAAGTATTTTATGCGTGGCTGTTGGGCGTGATACGACGCGTCTTTACCGGACAGCACCATCAGGCATTGATTTTTGTCGGCAAACAAGGCAAGGGAAAAAGTTATTTCGCGCGGTGGCTGTGTCCTCTACAGCAATTTCACATTGAGGCCCCGATTCGCCCGGATACGAATGACGACAAAATCCGCATGACAGAAAATCTTATCTGGGAGATTTCGGAGTTGGGCGCAACGACGCGCCGGTCCGATGTCGAGGCATTAAAACACTTTATCTCCCAGGAATATGCCGTATTCCGCCGGGCGCACGATAAATACGACCAACGAAAGCCGGCGATCGCCTCGTATATTGGAACCGTGAATCATGATGGGGCCGGGTTTCTGAACGACCCAACAGGGCACCGGCGTTGGTGGCCGATCGAGATTACAAATATTGATTGGGGATATACAGACATTGACGTTCATCAGATTTGGGCACAAGCCTATACGTGCTATCTGGAAGACCCCACAGACGGGGAAATTTCAGAAGCAACACAGAAAATTATCAACGAGAATATCGAAAATGAATTTTCTGTCACCGACCCTGTTGAAAATCTGCTCATACGGACGCTTGAATTTTCAGGACATGCGGAAGATTTCCTCGATACAACCGAAATTCTTGTCATTTTGGAGAAAGCTGGATACCGACGGGGAACACAACGAGGGGATGAAATGTTTGTTTCAAAGGCCATGAAACGCCTTTCAGAATCAGGGTTTCCTGTAACGAAGGGCAAAAAGAACGGACGAACCGGGCCACGTGGATATTTAGGGGTCAGGGGGATTGATACAAAATGGTGAACCAACCGTGTCAACCTTGCATCAACCTTACACCAACCTTTTTTGACAGGTTGGAACAGCGCAAGTTATTATTTTTCAACTATATAGAATATAGTGATCCAACCTTATTATATATTATATATAGAAAAATAATAAATATATATTTATACGTATATGTTGTAGGTAGGGGCGTTTTACTACCTAAGTTGATGTAGTTGGATCACTTTAGGGTTTCTTCTTAATTTATAACGACTTACATAAAAAATAGGTTGGATCGGAGGTTGGATCAAGTTGACGACACAAGAACAGTATCAGAAAATCTGTCCTAAGTGCATGTCGAGAATGAGGGGAGGGAGGCGATGAAACCAACTATCCCCAAAGAGAACGGGCCAAACGGCATCACATCTCAGGTTCGGCAGGTGCTCAGGAAGATGAAGATCTGGCATTACAAGCATTACAGCGGCGGGAAGTTCGGGCAAACGGGGGTCGCGGATATTATCGGGTGTTTTCATGGTCGGTTTTTGGCGATCGAAGTCAAGCGCCCCGGGCGTGTCCCGACGAAGAATCAACAAAAGTTTCTCGATAATGTGAACGCCGCCGGCGGCATTGCGTTTGTCGCGTATTCTGCGAGCGAGGTATACGAAACCTTATCAAGCATCGAAACAGAACATTCTAACGCAACCTGAGCGTAATGTGGCGACGAGAGAGGCAAACAATTCTCTATTGTTCGCAACCTCTCGGAACGGCTTTTTAAATTGGAGGCACACCGGATGCAAACACATGACGTAGCGAACATCTTTCCCATGATGACGCCTGATGAATTTGAGAGTCTAAAGGCGGATATTCAGGCGAATGGACAGCGTGAACCGATCTGGACATACCAGGGCCAGATCATTGACGGACGGAACCGGCATAAAGCGTGTGAGGAGTTAGGCATCAGGCCGGAAGTCAAAGAATGGAACGGGCAGGGGTCCCTGGTGGCCTTTGTCGTGTCGCTAAACCTACACCGGCGACACTTGACGCCGATGCAAAAAGCTGCTGTGGCAGTGGATATGCTGCCGATGTTGGAGGCAGAGGCGAAGGAACGGCAATTACGCACGGCAGAGAACCGAGAGAAGGCTGAAAAAGAAAAAAATCTTGTTGTGGAAAAAATTCCACAACAAGATTCAGACAGCGAGTTTGAAAGACTGCATGACGCCGTGCATGATGCGTTAGTCGTTGCTGCTTTAGAAGATCATGCGAAAAAAGAGCAAGAGAACAAGTCACGCGAACAGGCCGCCCAACTTGTCGGCACGAACGCCCGGTATGTCAGCGACATGAAGCGCTATAAAGAGGAAAGCCCGGCGGTGTATGAAGCGGCCAAATCCGGGAAAGTCAACGGCAGTCAAGCCAAAGTGCTGAACAAGCTTTCCCCTGAGAAATGCAAGGCAGTCTTAGATCGTCTCCAAAAAGAAGAAATGTCCGCAAAGGAGATCAAAAAAACTGTCAAGCG
>WJLE01000055.1 GCA_014728655.1 Candidatus Uhrbacteria bacterium | reverse complement strand
CTTCGGGTCTCTGGCCCTCGACCTCCTCGATCAATCTCTCCATGAACGCATCTTTCTTCCCAACGACGTTCAGCTTCACATCCGGATACTGCGCTGTCAGCTCCTTCCAGGCTTCAAACACGGCGCGATGGTTCTTGTGTGGATAGGCGGATCCAACCATGAGCAGGTATGCATCATCGGGATCCGGTTCTTTCCAGACGGATGGGTCCGGGTCTGGCATCCCCTCCCCCACAATTTCAATCGGTGTCTTAAGATTTGGGAAATGTTGGTGAATCCAGGATTTTGTGTAGATCAGGGGAACCAGAATCTTGCGAGAAGTGAATAATGCTCGTCGCAAAACGCGATAGAACACCCGACGCTTGAGCCAGGCATACGCTCGGCTCCTCGTCGTAATGGTTGCGCTCAACGGTTCTTCCAAAAGAATAAGATCGTGAATAAACACCACGCGTGGGATCGGGCAACGCCAGGTGATATTCCAGTGAGGGACGAATAACAGATCCGCATTTGCATGACGGATTTTCTGAGGGAGCCGAAACTGTTCTGCGAATCCGTACCAATGGATGTTCGCCTGCACATGCTCCACGCCCGGACGATTCAAAAATGGACTCTTTTTCGAATCCTTCACGAGCAAGATGAACGTATGGCCGCTGTTTTGCTCAATCATTGCCCGAACCAGCTCTTCAATAAACCGGCCGATGCCCCGGGTATTCATCGGCCCCATCATCCGGGCATCAATGGCAATTCTCATTACTGATATCTCATCATGCAAGAAGGCTTGGTGCAATGAGGAAAGGGGAAGATGGATGGAGGACGAAGGTGCCTTCATCCATCCACCTTCCTCCATGGTCCCTAACAATCCCACATTCCATACCCCTACTTCCCAGCAGAAGTGTCCCCCCCCTTTTCAAAATGGATAAAATCCTGTAGTATCACGACGCTGAACATCACAAATAGATGATCATCGGGATGGTGCTCGGCCTGTCCTGAGGATCCTAAGGAGTGGAACGACGAAGGGGACGAAGGATTGGCGGGTTACAGACGCCATGATTGTTCATCACAAAACAAATCAATTATCATCGGGATGTAGCTCAGTTGGCTAGAGCGCCTGCTTTGGGAGCAGGAGGTCGCACGTTCAAGTCGTGTCATCCCGACCAACAACGGTATGTGGCACGTAGGACAAATCCTACGGATCGCGTACTGATGTGCGGGCATCGTATAGTGGCTTTTATGCAAGCCTTCCAAGCTTGAGAGACGGGTTCGATTCCCGTTGCCCGCTCCACGTAAAAATTCCGGCAAGTCCGGAATTTTTACGTTACCGCGTGGAACCGTACGTACGCGAGGTTCTTTACGCGATGACATCTGAATGCGCCGAAATTCACGTGGCACGACCGATTCCCGACTGCCCTGCTGAGCGAATAAAAGCAGATAAAAAAAACTCTCATACAAGAGAGTTTTTTATCTGGTGCCGAGAGTCAGAATCGAACTGACGACGCCGGGCTCTTCAGGCCCGCGCTCTACCACTGAGCTACCTCGGCAGGTAGTTGATTTGAATCCTTTGAAATGAGCCGGCCGAAGCCCTGAACGCATGACGCTATACGGATTGCGATGAAGGAGACCTCGACCTCTTAGTCTTGGATCGTTTTGGAAGTTTCTTCTCCTCCGGTTCCGAATGAAGATGGATGAGCTCCAACCGCTCCGCCTCCTGCTCCAGCTTCATAAAGAGAATAAGTAGGATGAGGGCAATGGACGTGGAGATTGCAGAGATCTCCCAGAATCCGAATCCGGCAGCGATCCCGATGGCCGCAACGAACCAGAGTGTTGCGGCAGATGTCAGGCCTTTGACGATCCCTCGTGATTGGATGATCACGCCGGCACCGATGAAACCGATTCCCTGAATCACCACGGACGCCAAGCGCGTGGGGTCCACGGTCGTCGTCGCTGTGCCGGAACGGTACTGCTCTGCGATCAACACACCACAGATGGTCATGATCGCCGCACCCAAGCCTACCAGCGCGTGGGTCCGCAAGCCAGCCGGTTTCCCGTGCACTTCGCGTTCCAGGCCGATAATCGCCGAAAGCACCAGCGCAACGAGCAGCCGGAATGCAACCTGTTCCAATGGCATTGTAAAACCCTCCATACGTGTCATCCTATAATAACTGATGAACGCCGCACTAGTATATGGCAGCTCTTGCCAATGGTCAAGCAATCCTGTAATATCCCGCTACGTAAAATAGTAGAGCAGAGCGGGCGTGTACCCTTCCCCTTCGCTCCGCTCGGGGTCAGAGCTTCGTCCGGCTCATTTCCACTGTCACGAATCCATAGCACGAGGACGCGTAGCTCCGTTTCCCTTCGCTTACCGATCAGGTCAATGCATCACAGCGCCTGTTGTCCGTTATCAAAAAAAGAAACTCATTTGTAATAGACGCTCAGGGTAACATACCCTCACGGCTGTCGATTACTCACAGATTCATGGGCGTGTAGCTCAGTTGGTTAGAGCGTTACACTGATAATGTAAAGGTCCCTGGTTCAAATCCAGGCACGCCCACCATCGAAAATCTCCCCGTACTGCAGGGAGATTTTTGGTTTAGGAGTTCGCTTGTTCAAGCTCCATGATCGTTGTAAAGATCTCCCCGATCTCCTCTAGGGTCACATCCTCAAAGAGCTTATCCGGATCACCGTAAGCTAAAATAACAAACGTTAATTTTGTTGATGGATCGCCAATCTCTGCGATGATCGTAACGACATTCTTCATGACTCCCGCCTCTGGACGCTCATACTGACGTACGTATCCATTCACCGGATCCGCTGCATCGATCTGACGCCAGGAGTTGGATTGAAGCATCCCATCCAATAGCGCATGCGCATCACTTGGACGCTCGTCACTCACCGCGAAGTAGCCAAAGACCTCGTCACTCATTTCACCCGCACCGATCAGATCCCCATTGCGATAGACGGGAATACTCGCCGGGAGACGCTCGAGATCCACATCATCGGTATAGTGATCATAGGTTAGAAGGATCTCTTCCCCCTGTGCCAAGATCATTAACTCCACGGGTGGTTCATGATCTAACCTCTGATAGCGCTTCATTTCCGCCCCTTCCGTCTGGATCATCTTTTCCAACAGATTCAGCTCCACCTGCTCCCATCCCTGATCCGCTAACGCGTCCTCATACCAACGCACAACCGAAGAGGGTGCTAGATATGTTTGTAACTCTAATCGTCCCTTTACTTCGTCTGTGGCATGGTTGCGTACATAGATCACATCCGTCCCCGGATGGATGGGT
>WJLE01000054.1 GCA_014728655.1 Candidatus Uhrbacteria bacterium | reverse complement strand
GAGCAGGTCCAGCGCGTCAAGGAGTTTTGGCCGATGGTCGCCTCCCCGGCGGGGTTGCTCATCCTCAGCACCCCCCTGCTGATTGCCCTGAAGACGCTCATCTTCGACCCCATGGGAAAGAATGTAAAGCGGTGGGTGGAGGCATATCTCGCTGATAGAGTCGCCCGCACCATCGCAGAGCAGAAAATCTACCAGGGCATAGAGGACATCTCTGCACGACATATTGAGGATAGGCAATATTACGGGGATCGATTTAGTCAGTTGTATGGCCGCTTCGATGCGCTTGAGGGCCAGATCGTCAATATATGGAGAGCGATCGAAAAACGACGAAGCAGTCAGGTTGTGCATGAGGACGCAGCGTCCTCATAGGCGGTTCTAGTGGTGGGATATTTTTTCAGCAATATTGAGCGCATACCTTATACACGTCAACTCCCACTCTAAGAAGTGCGCTTTTTTGTCCATCGCCTCAGCGACGGACAAAAGGTCTTTTGCCTCTACATATTCGAGAATCTCCACCAATTCCCCTCCTTCTTTTTGTTCCTCAAAAATGACCTGATAAACTGACATGCTTTCTCCTTTCATGTGCAGCCTTCCCTGTGCTGGAGGCTGACTATCCCTATTTTTTCAATCCGTCGATGACCTTAAATTTGCCGACATCACGGGATCCCGGCATATCGAGAGGGGCGGGGTCGGTCTCTGGCATCTCAAATTCTGGAAGGGGGTTGACGCTTTTTGCCATGCTCACTAACATGCTCATGTCGTCTTTTCCCAGCAGAGGGGCGTACACATGCCTCTGCTGCTGCCCTTTCATTTTCCACACATATTCACCGGCCTTCAGCGCGTCAACCCCTTTGGGCTTATTCCCCATGAAGACCTGCGCCTGTTTCCGGTCCATCTGGTGACAGGCGAAACAGTGGACATTATCCCGCACTCCGGTTGACGTGACCGCTTCACGCGTCCACATTTGTGCGTCAGCGATCGGCACCATCTCGACCTTGCGCCCCTCATTAATCACGCGGGCATGCACTTTTTGGGCCGTCTGGAAATCATTGTAGAGCGCGATCACTTCCGAGAACACGATAAGAACCTTCGGCAAGCCATTGACGTTTTTCAGCTTCAGCCGCCGCTCCAATTCGGCCAGAATCTTATTGAGCATCATCGGCACGCCTTCGGATTCTGTGCAGATGTCCCATCCTGGGAGATCGGCGATGCCATGCACGCGCCCGCTCAAGCTCTCCTCATGATTCCCGTGTAAGTCGATGCCTAACACAAGTCCACCATAGCATCGTACTTGTGAGGCGATAAGGGCCATGAAATTGCTTTTCCCACTTCCAGGGTCACCGCCGACATTGATTGATTTCAATTTTTCTAGAGGCATGAGCACGGCGGAATCATCTTCGTCATACCCTAAAAAAATATCAGGCCCAGAGAAATGACCTTCTGACAAGGCTCTCTGCCCGCTATGCGTTCCCACGGGACTCGGCACGTCCAGATGAATCGGCTGCTGCGCGTCAATGATGGTTTCAGGATGGGCCGCCAGATATTTAAGATGCGCTTCTTGTAGGCGCAAGTTTTCCCGTGCCGTCATCAGCTCTTCCTTGCTCCGGCCCCGCAAACCAAGGATCGTCACTGCGATCAACTCAGAGTGTGCTTGTGCGAATTTTAGCGCAAAAATGACGCTGCCCGCGGCAAACAAAAACAACGCGACGCCGACGCTGACCACGACAGCCCACGCGAGAGCCTGCCAGATTCTCGCATATTTCGGAATGTCAGCGATATGCTGTTGGAGCTTTGCGACGTCCCTGGCAGACTTCATCTCGTCAAGTTTCAACCGATACCAGGTCGCCCGGTCCTTCTGTTGTTGGATATACACGGCATTTTTTTGGGCAACACTCTGGACCTCTTCCGTGTATTCCGTAATATTCTGTGACAACAGCCATTCGCCCAGGAGGAAGAACCCGACGATCGCGACGAATAACGCTATCCCGGCGAGAACAAGCTTTCTGACAATCCTCATGCCGCCTCTCCCCCCTGGATCCGTTTCGCGTCGAACATCAGCCATTCGTTTGAAAGTTGCGCCTGCATCTTTCGGCTTTTGAACTGATACAACAACAGAGACGTCCATAGCAGCAAAAAGACTGCAAGGCTCCACCGGAACAAGGCTAACCGATACGCGCGTTTAAGGCGATCCTGCTCAAGCACGTATTGCCATTCTGCCTGTTGCCGTTCGGTTTCAAGCGCATACTTCGCTTCGAGATGCCGGTGGTCTTCTTCCTTGTTTTTCAGCGCATACTCGCGTTCGTGCATTCGGTCGATCTGCGCGAGTTGGTTCTTGTCGCCTGTCATGCGCACATATCCCCATTGTGTATATGTACTTGTTGTCGCCTCAGGGTTCTTTTTACGAAAGAATCCTTCAAATTTTGTGGGCACGTCTGCCACAAACGACCAACAAAAGACACAGACCAACACAAACCACCACGAAACCTCAAAACATAACCACAGCATAGCAACACCCCTCGCTAGCTAGAATGATAAAAGGAGAAGGATAAAGAGCACAAACAGCAACAGACCAACGGCAATCCCCGCGAGAACTGACCATTGGAGGCGTTCCCCTTCCCGCCTCGACTTTTTCAGCGTCACCTTCGCTTTGGGATAGTGCCGGTCAATGAGGTCGATGAGAAACGCTTTCTGCGTAATGAGAAGCTGCCCATCACGCTCCAGCGTCTGCCGGATGTCCTGAATGTCCTGTAATGTCGGCTTCATAGCAGCACCGCCAACACGACGCCCCCAATCACGCCAAACACCAGGGCCATCACCAACTTATGCCGCCACCATAAAAACACGGAGACCCCACCAATGATGCCCCAAGCCCACAACGGCACGTCAGCCACCGCCGGCCCCATGACCGCGCCAGCCCCCCAGGTCACGACCCGGCCCGGCGCGGAGTCTGTCATCGAATGCAGGCTGCTATACGCCCACCATCCCGCAGAGAGGAAGAGCACAAGCGAGGCCAGCAGGAAGAACCGCTTGACTTTCCGGAGAATCCTTGACAACGGGGATTCTGGCACTTTCGCATATCGTTTGCGATGTTGCGTTTTCATGTTAATTTATTCTCCAAAGGCCGCCAGTTTTGCCGCAGTGAGACTATTCCGAAGTTCTTGCGCACAATTGATTTGCGCCGGGTCGCCAGATGATCCCCACCGGAGCAGCAGTGCGTTGATGGCATCGTCCAGGGTGCCGATGAAGAGAATTGTCTTATCCATCGCATCCTGAATTCTGTCAAATCGTGTGCTGTGTTCGCGTGTCATTTTCTTCTGAACCTCCGAAAAGTAATATCAGGAGTTTTCCCGCCATTTAACACTCGTAGATGTCCGCGTTCTTCCCACTCAAAAATATTGTCTATCGGTTCGTTTTCAATTTTCTCAACAACTTCCTTCGCAGTATCCAGATCGGACTTATTACACCATGAAGCATACGTTCTGTTCATGTGTGAAAGGATTTCTTTCGGTTCAATGATAAACCACTCTCCAACAAGTCTCCTGTCCTTGAAGAACTCATGGAGTTCTTTCTCAACTTCCTCAACATTTTCAAAGAAGAATGATGCAATTAGACGTAATTGATACGGTGAAGCCGTCTGTAGTTGAGCAAGGCGGGATTCACAATTTTTCTTTGTACGCCCTATTTTAATGTATTTGTCATCGTTGCAAACCTGGATAAAATAAATATATCCCTCACTCATGACTACCCCCGCAAAAATCCTAAAATTGCAGCATTCCCTGACAGCATGGTGTCTTGTTCTACAGGAGTATTGATAATAAGCTCACCGCGATCCAGCATGTCACGGAGAGCCGTTTTGATCTCCTCGACAAGGGAATCTTGCGCGATCTTCTGCATGATGAATTCTGTCAGATTTGCCTTTCCAACGCTTTCAAGAATTGCCTCTTGCTGTGCATATTTCGAGGCTTCAAAGGCAGAATAGCGGACAGTAAATTCATGATAGACATACGCTTTTTTACCCTTGTTCTCGATTCTGGTACGGATCACACTCATGCGTAGACCCTCCCGGTTGTCCTGTTGCTAATCGCAGAGGTAAAAGACACATATTGGACGGTTCCGTTGACAAGGGCAGCGGCTTTTGTGTTCTGGTTCCCGATGTCAAGCCCTACCGGGATCGCGCCGTTCTTCGTCAGGTTCATGGCCGTTTTCAATGCGCCAAACGCATTATCAAATAAGGGGTCTTTTGAAATAATAAGCCCCTTTACAAGGCGCGACATGTATGGAAATAGGTCTTTCGCTTTCCCGCCAGTCAAATACTTGCGCCGGGTTTCATCATATTTGCGGATGTGATGACGACCAGCGGCAACAATATCGGTGGCAAGGGCCTGGTTCTCTTTGTGGAGAAATTCTGTCAGATCAATCGAATCTGTCTGTTGAGAATGGTACTCTTTATTCTCAATGTACTTCAAGCAATCAAATTCTGACACATTGCGGACGTGATACCGTTCGGTCAGATACTCTTTCAATCTTCTGGCGATCCGCCACTGACCGAGGTTTTCATCACTATCTGAAAAGTCCGTATCCCTTCGGTTGATGATTTGGACATGCTCAGTCGTCATCCCTCCGCAATCATGGAGGATGGAATTTTTCAGGATGTCCTCATTGGCTCCTGACTGCCAGCCAAACGCCATATTGACGAGCGCAAGAATCCCTTGACGCTCAGTCTGGACGCAGACAGTATAGTCTAATTCTGTGTCCTTTGTCTGGATTCTGTGATCACTTGACAATCGATTCGCGACGGCTTCTGAATTGCCATCATGCCATCCATAGGGCAGCGCTAGCACAACAGAGAGGATCTTCTCTGTTGGGATTTTCAGCGCATACAAGGCCGTATCAAAAAGCTTGTCGTATGAATCAGCATGGAGCCGGTTCTCAGAGGTATCGATATCAATGTACCCGGAAGAATACTTGACGGTTTCCCCTGCTGAAAAGGTTGTAAAATTCAGAACCGGTTCTTGTAACTCTGTAATTTTCATAGTGCCCTCCTAAAAAAAATTGTATAGAAGTTTCCACAACTCATGATATTCCTGATAAATATAGGCAGTTTTTTTTGAATGTCAAGAGTTTTGTGTAAATTTTTTTAAAAAAAACCTTGACAATATATATACAGGTATATATATTAACCTTGTCGATGAAACATATCTTATGAACTATTGCAGAGGAGAACTAACGATATGAAAGCACAAGTCACGCAGAAATATGCAGACAAGTTAAGTGTCCGCCAACCGTTAGTCGGGCGGGACGTGACAATCACCGGACGCGATGGCGACACGTTGATCGGGCGCGTCGATGGGGAGAACTGGAATCGGAGCTTTACCGAGGAAGACATCTGTTGGCCGGAATTTGAGCAGGCCGCCGACACGGTGCGCGTATCGTTCGTGCATCATGGCCCCTCGAAACACCACAAACAGGATACCTGGGACATGTATCCTGAAGGCGAGCACCGGCGCTATGCGCTGAACCAGAGCCAACGACAGTTGGTGTACGTGTCGTTAGCCCTGGATTATGGGCCAGACGATTATGGCAAGCAGCAGATCCGCGTCATTCCGCGCACACTGTACGAGGCGCTGACGGAGCGACCGGCTATGCTGGGGAAGTTGCTGAGCCAACGAGAATCCCTTCTGCAGCCGCAGAAGTGGAATACGCCGTTGTACGGACATTTCTAAATCATATAATGCCCTGTGCACGGCACGGGGCGTTTCTCAAGGAGAAAAATCATGAAAAAACTGACAGATGGAACACAACAAACAGTTGAGTTAGCGCTGAAAGGCGAATTTTCGCTTGACAGTTTCACGAATCCGGGCGAATCTGCGATGTCTGATGATGTCTGGGGCGAATTTGAAGACATCGACGACATGGAAGGCATCACCCCGCGCTTGCCGCAGATCGGCATTGCGCATAGTGCGCAAATGTTCAAGATGCCTGACGGAGGTAAGTCCGAAACGATCGCTGGCATTATCATCGACCATAATCGATGTAATTCGTACTGGGCAAAAGGCTACGATGAAACGGGCGGCGGCGAATCGCCTGACTGCTTTTCGCTCGATGCCTACAAGCCCGACCCTGCCAGTCCGCAGAAGCAAGCGGAAAAGTGCAAAGAATGCCCGATGAACCAGTTTTCCGGGGCCGGGAAAAAAGCCTGTAAGAACATGCGGCGTGTGCATATCTTGCTGCCAGGGACAGCGCTGCCGCATCGGTTGACGCTGCCACCGTCCAACTTACGCGGATTTGATGAGTTTGTGACGTTGCAAGTCCGGCAGCGCAAACTCAAGCTGTTGGGCATTCTGGTACAGTTATCACTCATCCCGGCGAAGTCTGGCAGCGGGATCGAGTACTCGCAAGTGCAATACAGCCTTGTACAGGCAGACGGGAAGCCTGTCGTCTTGGCGCGTACCAAAGAGCAAGCTCACGCGCTGGCAGGATTCCGGGCAGAATGGCTTGAAGCCATGCGAGGGCAGGAGATCCTGTTCGATGAGCACCGTGACGAAGGCCAAAATTTTGAGAATGGCGATGCCTTCGACGTGATGCAATATTCCGCGAAGTCGGATACAAAGCCCATGTCAGATCGCGATGTTGCGGACGCCCGAGCCGCGATTATTGCGGCCTTTGGCGTCCAGTCCGAAGCCCGACAAGTCTTTGAGGAAGCCGTGGCCATGGGGTCGTGGGAGACTGCGCGTAATATTGCGCAGAATGCGGTGGATGGTGAGTAAAATGATTCCTTTCACCATTAAACTACGAATTCAGCGCTTTCTGCCTCTGGTAGGGAGCGCTGAGGATGCTGCCGACTGGCAGCGCATTCAGGCCACGGAGGATCGGCACGCGGCGATCCTCCTCCATAGTCACCTTGAGGCAT
>WJLE01000053.1 GCA_014728655.1 Candidatus Uhrbacteria bacterium | reverse complement strand
TAATGAGGAACAATTGGCACAGATACGGGCAAAACGAGAAGCATCTGAACGCTTGGGTTCGACGTTATTAACCCCGGAATCGGTTCCCCACACACCGCCACCCCTGCAACCGAAACTCACCATTGGGCAACCGAATGATCCGTATGAACAGGAAGCGGATAGGGTAGCGCGTCAGGTGGTGGATCATATTAATGCGCCGCCCAAGATTCAAGCGAAGGCACCACACCAGCCGATGTCGGTGGGGGAGAGGAAGCCTTCTCCATTAGACCATCTCCCGGCGCAGAGGGTGCAGCGTCAGGCGACTGGGGGAGAGATGGATGCGTCGCCGGATTTGGAATCCTCGATACAACGGGCAAGGGGAGGCGGACTTCCCTTAGATAATGGGATTCGGGCAAAGATGGAGGGGGCGTTTGGGGCGGATTTTAGTGGGGTGCGGGTGCATACTGATGGGACATCTGATCAGTTGAATCAGTCGATTCAGGCGAAGGCGTTTACGACGGGGCAAGATGTGTTCTTTCGCAAAGGGGCGTATGAGCCGGGGAGTCGAGGGGGACAGGAATTGTTGGCGCATGAGTTGACTCATGTGGTGCAGCAGAGGGATATGGAGAATGGAGGGCGAACACAGGATGTACGAGCGAAAGGCAAGATTATGCGGGTGAAGGAGGACGAATTTAACCAGGATCCGGAGGCATTTAATAAATCAAATATAATTTCGGTGGAATACGAGGACGGATTGCGGAGAAGGTATGGCAAGATCAAAAATTTGCAGGTTGTTCTGAGTACAATTCAAATCTATGATCTTATGGCAGCACAGCCAAGAAACTGGTTTACGCTCGAGAAGGCCGACGTCAACGAGAAGAACGACGCGCAAAAAGGAGGTACGAAGGGAGGTGCATATATCGTCACACCCGCCCTAGAGAAGTACGTCGATTTGTGGATGAATACAAACCCCGACAGCTTCAACCTCCTAGACAAACAAACCCGAAAAACGTTTAATGCAGCCATGAACAAATTGGCAAAAATGGGTAAGGGTCAGGTGTACATAGATGCCGGTTATTTGCCATACAAACACGGCTCACCGAGTCCGCAAGAAAAGGAAACAACCATCGGAAATGTAAGAATAGACTTAGAAACAATACCAGACCAAGGATTAATAGTCTTCACAGACGGCATGAATGGATGTGCGGTAATGGCAAGCACAGAAACAGGACCCGCCGGAAATAAAATATCACAAACGTTATGGCACTTCCCGAACTGTAAAAGCAATAACGACATGTATAATGCAATGGCGCAGCAATGCCAAGTGTATCACGACCCGCAAGAATATTGGCACGACAATGTAATCGACAAAGAAACGGAAGCTGCGATGAAGGGAGGAAAGGGGGCAATACCCATAGCGTCCAATATGGTGCGAATTCAAAAGGACGGAACAATAGAAAAGTTTGGTCAGGTATTATTGCGAATAGGCAATACGCCAGAACAAAGGACGTTTAAATCATTATACAAGTATTAACAATGAAGTGCGATC
The DNA here is from genome assembly GCA_014728655.1 of Candidatus Uhrbacteria bacterium. Taxonomy (GTDB): domain Bacteria; phylum Patescibacteriota; class Patescibacteriia; order 2-12-FULL-60-25; family 2-12-FULL-60-25; genus 2-12-FULL-60-25. Next base: position 1,023 of record WJLE01000053.1, on the reverse strand, counting down.
GTATGTCGGTCAAATTTCAGATAAACACCAGCGCGATCGTACCTGCCAAGGACCCAATCCGAGCGATCGCGCAAATATTGTATGTAAAACAAGAGCGATCGCACATCTTGATTGTCCCCGTGGAAACCAACCCATCCACCCCACCCTTAACCCATAGCCACCAGCGCCAGACATAGTTCTCAATGCGAATACCATCCGCACCTTGCTCATAAAGCAGAGAAACATTATCCAGCATCCGGGCAATCGTTTTCTTGCCAATCCCTAACCCTTCCCCAGAGAAAAAATACCCCAGGAAATCAAACCCTCGAGCAATCCGTCCAATAAAGGTCTTATCCGGGTGTTTTTCCACCTGTAGGTCATTCATCACCTGATTCACCGCCCGAATCACCTGCCGCAATTTCCACCGCGTCGGCGCCAGGATCACCCAATCATCCATATACCGAACGTAAAAACAGCCCAATTCAGCCATTTTATCATCATCGGACGCAATGCGATCAATTAACATCATCCCTTGTTTATCATCGTGGTAGCACACCTAAAATGGTGGATTTGAAATGTAGGGGCGCAGGTCGATGGGTGAAGGGCGCAGGTCGATGGGTGAAGGGCGCACGTCGATGGGTGAAGGGCGCACGTCGGTGCGCCCCTACAAAATTCTGCAAACCCTCAAACAACGATCCATTCCCTACACGAAATGGATGATAAACCATCCGGGAAATTCTGCGATCGCTCCCCTTTATGTCGAGCTTTGAAGGGATAAGTACAGAGTCTATAGGCAGGCACATTTCCCCATGATGAAATAGTACCTAAACAATTAGCCATTGTCAATACTTTATCGTATTAAATAGGTAAAAAAAGAAGTGCGATCGCGTTAGGATTAGGTTGAGTGCGATCGCCCCATCAATTGGTTCGCCGAACACTTTCAATCAGCTTTATATTAGCTCTGAGCCATTCATTCACCAATATCTCAACTTCAACGCCATTCTCATTGGCAAGCTTATTCATAACCTCATTGACATCGGGTTC
>WJLE01000052.1 GCA_014728655.1 Candidatus Uhrbacteria bacterium | reverse complement strand
GCCTCTCCTTGGCGGTCATCTCGACATCGGTCGACTTGTCCCTGCTTACATTTTTACCCAATGAGTTTTACTCCAGTCAAGATCCAGCAATCAGTAGAAGCAACCCCTTGTCCTCAGAACGTTCTTCCGTGTGTTTAACGTGCAAATCAGCGGCGGCTTTAGCCGTACGCTGCATTTGACCTGTTCGATGTCCCACTTTCTCCGGCTTTGACTGTTGCCCATTCCCGTAAGGACTGGGCGAATCTCTGAGATACCGGGTCGTCGTGCTTCTGCACGACGGCACGGAAGTCCTCAAAATTGATGATGTCGTCTCCGGTGCCGTTGGGTTGGACGTAGACAATGACGGAGTCGGTGGCGGTGGTCGTGATCTCTATCGAGTGGGACGCCTCGGTCACGCCCTGAAGACTGGGGAGTGACATGATCTCCTTCATCTCCATGGGAATCCGAAGGAGTCCCATGGATTCCATATGCTCAAGCAGGGCGAAGTACTTCCGTTTCGAGTTGGTGGCACGGAAGATGTCGAGCACACCGCCGAGCAAGGCGGGAAAGCCCGCCTCGCGGGACGCGAGGAGGTACTTGTCTTGGTTGTCGCGTCGCGATAAGCCCTCTGTTTTCAATTCAACAAGGATCGCCTTGTCGGCGTCAGCCGACATGGCGACGTAGTCGATCTTGTATGACTTGTCGATCGGGATGTCCGGATAGATCGTTCCAATCCGGACCGGGAATTCGGGGACGATGCCCTGCGCAACAGGGAAGCCGAGCTTGGCCTCCAGCACCTCGGGCAGGTACAGCGAGAAGAACAGGTCGGCACGTCGCTCAAGCTGGTAGTTGGGGAGGTGACGCCAAGCGTCCATCCGGTTGAACAAGGTGTCGATCTGTTTCATATTCTCCTCATCGAACGTCCTGGCGATCAACTGCGGTGCGAAGCACCGCCAGGTGCATCGCCTTGTTAGGCTTGTGCATTCCTTAGGCGCTCATACTCTGCATTTTGATAATACCACTCGACACCTCCGAAGCCGCTGCCGTAACGGCGGTTGAACCGGGGCAGGGCGAGGTATACGCCGACCGACTCTATGGTGTCAAGCGCATCTACTAGGGACAAAGCTCCCGTAACGGGGTCGTCGAACCTGCCTTTACGAAGCTGACTGGAGGAGTAGAATCCAAGCCATGTGAATCGGACCCAGAAGCAAAAAAGATGATCTTCGAGGGCATGAGTCTTGAGACGATCGAAGAGCCCGGAATTGCCCCTGCCCGCCTGGCCAATGTAGATGCAGTCGTGGTTCGCGGCGTAAAGGCCATAAATGGCGGACTGATCGGCGAAATCGACTTCGTCGCCTTTGCCCGATTCAGGCCGCCCGAGCAACCGACGTTGTTGCCAATTGACATATTCCCTGTGCCACATATAGCCCGCGGATCTAATTAGCTGCATCAGCACCTCCCTCGCATCGGCTGTGATTATTCTGCTTTCGTAAGAGCCTAACGCTTAACATCACCGGAAAAATAAAGCTGTAGAGCGAAGCGGCGCAGCTTTATTTTGTCCGCGTGCATGTTTTTGTTAGATGATTTTACTGTTTCCAATAAACATCACCTGTTTGAACGGGAAGCGCTTTAATAACCTCACGCAATGCCTCAAGGTCTGACTTTGGTTCTTTCCATACATAACGATGTAAAAGTTCTGGCACAGTGCCTTTGCTATCACCTTCACCAAGCACAAGCGTAATAATTGAAAATTTATCACCTTTAGTTCGTTTTTCTTGTATTGCATAGTCAACTTCAGAAGCTAAAAAGTTTTCATCAACATAATTTGGAGTAACAAAGAAAATTGCTGCGCATGAATCTCTAAAGCCTTTTATAAGGCTACGCTCAAGTTCCGCCCCTGCTTGCATTGCATCTTCATCAAGCCAGGGATCGAAACCCAAAAGCTCTAATGTCTGTTTAAATTCTCTTACTAACGGTTTGTCAGTTCCTTTGTGACTTAAAAATATTTTCATCGGTGTAATTCCCATCGCATGCTCATGTTTTTGTATCATTATATCCAGCTCATTTTCTAGCTGACCCTGTGGATTAACAAAAACAACTGCATCTGATGACTTAAGAGCAAAGTGCCTTTCTATCCTTGTTCGAATTGCACTTTTATTTTGAGCGTCAATCGTAGGCGCACCAATAATTGATTGCGAAATTTCACCTACACCTGATGATGACTTCATACTTTTATTTCCAGTATGAATAAATATAACAATCAACCAACCATTGAACCCACCTATTTTAACATCGAACCCAGAAAGTATTGGCCAACCACCCAGATAGTCTGGATGCTTTCTATTAATAATATCATTGTAGATTTCAGCTATTTGATCAGCTGGAGATTGTTCATTTTTAGCTACCACTTTGAATCCTTCTTTTCATCTAACGGTATTCGTTTGAGCAGCAGGCGCCGCAGGCGGCTGACTGCTCCAAACGTTTGTTAGATGGTTCGTATAAAGAGCGCTATTCCTGGATAATACCTACCATTGTACAACGCATGTTCGAATTCATCGAGAGTTATAAGGCACGATATCGTACAATTCACTTCCTTTGCCTTGGACGTCCAATTATCAAGCAACTGCCGAGCCTGGTCTCGACCGCGATCGGGGATTGACGGGCAAGCGAAAACTACTACCGTCCTTTGACCATCCTCGCCAACAAGCGTCGTAAGTTGCTTCTCTGCACTATTAAACGCCTCTTCTATTGTACTATCGAAATCAAGTTCGGGCTTGCACCAGCATTGCTTGGCCTCCACGAGAAACTCATCGTTTTCGATGTAGAAATACATGTCTGCTCTACCATTAGATTCGCTAGAGGCACGTTTACTGTAGAGATCCTGTGATCTATGGCAAGTAAACTCCTCAAACGCTACACCGCCAGAGAGCCATATCGCTCCCGCAAATGTGCTTAAGGTAGCCCTTTCATTGTACCACCACGGCAAATCAGGATCTCTATCTGAATACCATGTGACGGCCATGTCCCTCATCAACTCAGCCCATCTGGAAACCACGCGGCCAAGTGGACTGGAATCGCTACGAATGATCACAAGCGTTCTGACATTGTCATCCAACGCGCGTCCTTCCATCTAACGTCCTGCCGTTCACCCGCCGGCGGAGCCGGCCGGGTGCAACGGCTTGTTAGCTTGAGCGCACCGCAGCAGTGATCAACACGCCAAGGATCCGATGCTGCCTAGGCTCACCCACTCAAGCCTTCCCAAGGCCGTCCTC
>WJLE01000006.1 GCA_014728655.1 Candidatus Uhrbacteria bacterium | reverse complement strand
CTTCAGCTCTACGCTCGCCTTCTTCTTCCGAGCAACAAGTTGCGTCTCCCGCGAAGGCCAGTGTCCGTACAATGCAATTCCGGGACGTACCAGATCAAAGCAGGTCTCCGGATATAGCAACGATGCAGCACTGGATGCCGTATGTAGCACGTTCGGGCGAATGCCAAACCGTGCCAACGTATCCAGCTCCTCACGAAAACGCATTAGCTGCTTCATAGCATAGCTTGGATCCGACGTATCTTCGATATTCGCAAAATGTGTATAGGCGCCTTCAATGTTAATTGACGGGATCGCTGCGGCCGCTTTGGCCAATCGGATCAACGCCTCTCCCTGCAGCCCCTGACGCGTTGTACCGGTTTCGATCTTGAGATGGATCTTCAACGTACCGCGTTGACCACCCCATCTCCGGGCTTCTCGTAGGATTTCTTCATGATAGACAACGACGGAGATGTGCTGTTGCACACACTGCCGAAGCGTTTCCGGGAACACGTACCCAAGAACTAAGATGGGCTGTTTGATTCCCATTTTTCTTAATTCAAGTGCTTCGTCCAGGCGATCGACGCCGTACCAGTCCGCAGTGGTTTTGAGTATTCCAGATACCTCCTTCAAGCCATGACCATAGGCGTTCGCCTTCACGACCGCCATATACTGCGCCGGCTTCACCAGAGCCTTCAAAGATTTCGCGTTATGAAGTAATGCGGACTTCGAGATTTCGACCCAGGTTTTTTGCGGCGTCTGTGGCATGGGTTAGTTCAGCGTTGCAAAGCCCGTGTATGGCACCAGAGCCTTTGGAACGACGATGGTCCCGTCCGGACGCTGACCGTTTTCCAAAATCGCAATCATCGCGCGGGAGGTTGCTAGCGCCGTTCCGTTCAGCGTATGCGCGTACACGTTCGTTCCATCCTTCTGTTTCATACGGATCCCCAAGCGTCGGGATTGGAAGTCCGTACAGTTCGAAGCGGAGGTCACTTCACCGTAGGAGCCGCGCGCATCGTTGTCCGTTACCTTTCCGGGCATCCAGGCTTCGATGTCGTACTTGCGATATGCCGGCCCACCCAGATCACCAGTACAGATGTCTACAACACGGTATGGGATCTCTAACTTCTGCCAGAGCTGTTCTTCGATCCGGAGCATCTCTTCATGGATGGCATCGGACTGATTCGGCGCAGCAAACACAAACAGCTCCACTTTGGAAAACTGATGTACGCGATACAGGCCATAGGACTCCCTGCCATAAGCTCCCGCCTCCGTCCGATAGCAGTGTGAAAAGCCGACATACCGGATCGGCAGCTGATCCTCCGTCAAAGTCTGATTCATGTGGTACCCGGCTAGAGGGATCTCCGCTGTGGCAATCAGCGATAGTTGTTGATTCTCTATTGAATAAATTTGGGATTCATTCCCACGAGGCATGAACCCGGTTCCGGACATTACCTCATCGCGGGCCAGATCCGGAGTCGTGATGGGCTGATACCCCTGTTCCATTGCCTCATCCAGTGCAAACCGAATCAGGGCTTGCTCTAGAATAGCGAGTTTACCTTTCAGGTAGTAGAACTTATTTCCGACGACCTCTGCCGCACGTTCAAAATCCAAGATTTCCAGCTCCTTCCCAATTTCCACGTGTGATTTTGGCTGATCGATCACCGGAGGATCCAGATACTTTCGAATCTCCTTATTCTCTTCGTCGGTCTGGCCGAACGGTGCGTCTGGATGCGTGAGGTTCGGAACCTGCATCATCCGTTCCATCCATCGCTGCTCGACCTCTGCCAACTGCGCTTCTTTCACCGCTAACAACTCTTTGAGAGACTTCCCTTTTTCAATCAAACCGGGACGCTGTTCGTCAGATGCGGATTTCATCTGTTCCGCAATCGTATTCCGCTCCTGACGTAACCCCTCTACTTCTTGAATCAGCGCTAATCGACCCTGATCGACCTGTAGTAAATCCTTGATTTCTACGCGGACGCTGCGATCGTAGCAGTTCTTCTGCACCTCCTCTTCGTGTTCACGAATGTATTTAATGTCGAGCATAGCAGTGTAGGTCTAATGTTGTAGGTTATCGATTTGCAAGCGACCCCTCCACGCGCTCCCCTTCTCCATCACCCTCTCTCATACCGGCTTCAGGTTTAAGGGTCGGGAATAGGATCACGTCTTTAATACTCTTCTGATTGGTCAGCATCATCACGAACCGGTCGATGCCCATCCCCCACCCCGCGGTTGGCGGAAGTCCATGATCCAATGCTTTAAGAAATTGTTCGTCTATCCGCTGCGCCTCATCGTCTCCGGCTTCGCGAAGGGACTGCTGGTCATCAAACCGCTGACGCTGATCCATAGGATCATTTAACTCCGTATAGGCTTTTAAAATCTCCAGTCCACCGGCCAACAGTTGGAAACGCTGAACAAAACGACCGTCATCCTCACATCGCTTTGCGAGCGGCTCCATCTCGATCGGATAATCCGTAATAAACATCGGTTGTATTTGATCCTTGCGGACCGTTTCCTTATACAGCTCGTCATACAACTTTCCAATGGCTGCGGTATTGTAATCGCAGTCGATCTTGAGCTCCTGCATCTTCTGAATCAACGCTCCTTTTTGGATGGTTGTGATATCGATACCGCAAGCCTCACGGATTGCATCTGCGAATCGCATGCGTGGCCAGGGTGCGGAAAAATCGATCTCCTGTTCGCCAAAGGTTACCTTTACATGACCGAGAACGTCCGTAATCACCGCGGTGACCAGTTGCTCCGTGAATGCCATGAGTGAATGATAATCCTGATACGCCCAGTAAAATTCCAATGAGGTGAATTCAGGATTATGTGACCAGTCGATCCCCTCGTTACGAAACTGCCTACCAAGCTCAAACACCTTCTCAAATCCACCAACCACGCAGCGTTTAAGATAAAGCTCCGGAG
>WJLE01000051.1 GCA_014728655.1 Candidatus Uhrbacteria bacterium | reverse complement strand
TACGCGATTTCAATTGGAAGGATCGTTGGGCGCGGTTTCGGGAACTGATGGATGCGTAATCACTATGAACCGCGATGTGACACATCAGCCGCTTGTCTCCGTGGTGATTCCATCCTGGAATCATGGGGAGGAGTTAATCTCCTGCTTAATGAGTCTGGAGGCGCAGACCTACCGGCCATTCGAGGTCGTTGTGGTGGATGATGCGAGCACGGATGACACACAGGACCGTCTGAAGCATATCCGCGTCTCCTATCCGCTACGCTCGATTCAGATGGAGGAGAACCGCGGTGCGGCAGTGGCACGGAATCTTGGCGCTCGTCGCTGCGAAGGAGCGTATCTGCTATTCGTGGATGCGGATGCAGAGCTCCGGCCGCACATGATCGAACGCATGGTCCGCGAGCTGCAACAGCGTACCGGGGTGGACTTTATCTACTCCTCGTTTCGATTCGGCTGGAAACCATTTAAAAGTCGCTCGTTTGATGCAAAAGCATTACGCCGGATGCCTTATATTCATACGACTTCGCTGTTGCGACGGTCCGCGTTTCCGGGTTTTGACGAATCACTAAAAAAGTTTCAAGATTGGGATCTGTGGCTGACGATGAGTGAGCGGGGCTCTAAAGGCTATTGGATTCCGGAGGAGTTGTTTACGCTCAAGGTCCGGAGGGAGGGTATGAGTCGCTGGCTTCCATCCGTTGTTCACAAACTGCCATGGCAACTGATCGGCTGGATGCCGCGTGAGTTGCGGAACTACCGGAAGTGGGAGAAGGTGGTGAAGGATAAGCATGGGATTGTTGGTTAGACGATTAGATCGTTAGGTCATTCGTTACGCAGGACCCTCTACAATCCCACGCAACGACGCAACGAATCAATGAAAGATCTACGTATCATTATCGTTTCATGGAACGTTCGAGGAGAACTCGATCGTTGTTTGAAGTCGCTTCCGGATGCTTGTCGAGGTCTGGATTGGGAAGCGGTGGTGGTCGATAACGCTTCGGAGGATGGATCCGGGTCGGTTGTACAGGAATGCGGGGTTGCGGGGGTGCGCTTCATCCAAAACGTACAAAATCGTGGCTTCGCCAAAGCCTGTAATCAGGGGTTGTTAGATTTGGATGCCCGATATGTTCTGCTGCTCAATCCGGATACGATCTGTCCCGAGGGTTCTTTGAAGCAATTGCTAAAAGATGCGGATCAGCGACCTGCATCCGGGATTCTGGGGCCGAAGATTGTGAACGAGGACGGTTCGATTCAACCGAGTACGCGTCGTTTTCCTGGGATCTGGGATCAGACCGGGATTCTGTTGAAACTGAACCATCTGATCAAGAAACCGTTTTCACCGTATCTCGGTTTGGATGTGGATTACGAGAAGGAGCAAGAGGTCGATCAGGTGATGGGTGCGTGTTTTTTAATTCGACGCGAGGTGATCGATCAGATCGGGGGATTGGACGAGCGTTACTTTGTTTGGTTTGAAGAGGTCGATTATTGCAAGCAGGCGCAGAAGCGGGGGTGGAAGGTGACGTATCTCCCATCCGCCACGGTTCAGCATGTTGGAGGGATGTCCTTTAAAAAAGTTATCTCTTTAAAACGACAACGGATGTTTAATGACAGTCGTGAGAACTATTTTGGGAAGTGGCATCCAAACCAGTTGTGGCTACTTCAGCTCTTAAGGCCGATCGCCATGGCACTGACGTGGCTGGCACATCAGCAGTCGAAGATGCAGCCACTCACATGGAAGGTCTACAAGTGGATTGGATTCATCGTGTTGATCGAAGCGCTCTCGTTACTCACGATTTTTCGGGACGATTGGAATGCCATTGCGATCTTGACAATCGGATTGCTAATGGGGGTTTTTGCATACAAGCGTCCTACGTTAGCACTATCCATCATCGCATTAGAGCTTCTGATCGGATCTAAAGGTGCGCTGTTTCAGCTCTGGGGGTGGCCGGGCGCAATCAGCCTACGGATGATGCTATTTGGAACGTTCTTCATTGGTTGGTTTGGGCAGTTTGTGATCCACGGAAACATCAAGCAGTTAATCCATCAGCTGTCGAAACGTCTGGGCTGGATGCTGCTGGGCGTTGCGATCTTCTATGGATTTGTTCGAGGCTATTTTGTTGGCAACGAGTCCTTGATCTCTGATGGGAATGCTTGGATCTATATCCTGCTCCTTATCCCGGTGATCGATCTTGCATCCAGATATCCAAAACAGCTTAAGGAAGATGTGGTGCCGGTGTTGCTCGCAGGGCCTATTTGGCTGGCAACAAAGACATTTGTTTTGGAGTATTTCTTTGCACATGGATTTAAGTCCGTCGCAACAGAGGTCTACCTATGGGTTCGTCGAACCGGAGTAGGGGAGGTGACGCTCGTCACAGGGAATGCGTTTAGGATCTTTATGCAGTCGTACATCTTTGCGCTGCCCGCATTCTTATTTGGAACGTCGTGGATGCTAAGTAGGAGAGTATCGAATAACGAATATCGAATATCGAAATGTTATCCTTGGATGATTGCGGCCTTCGGTATTCTTGGGATTTCGTTATCAAGAAGTATCTGGATGGGGTGCGCTGCCGGGTTGCTTGTCCTGGCGTGGTTCTATCGAACGCGACTATTCTCATCGTGGAAATCCTATTTACACATCGTGGGTAGTGGGGTCATTGCGCTGATCCTGATTGTCATCGCCATCCAGTTCCCGCTACCAAAGATTGATTATACGGATCTTGGAGCGCTCTTCGGATCACGTGCATCTACGGGTGATGCCGCATCGGTCAGCCGCTGGAATCTGCTACCCGCGGTCTGGAATAAAATCCAAGAGCAGCCAATGCTCGGACATGGCTTTGGCGCAACGGTAACGTATCAAACGGAAGATCCTCGGATTTTGGCGCAGCAACCGGACGGGATGTACACGACCTATGCCTTTGAATGGGGTTGGTTAGAGCACTGGGTGAAGTTCGGTGTCTTAGGATTTTTGATCGTGATCTATCTGGTTTATCGTTTGATTCGCAGAGCGATGCAAGCGGGCGATGCGTCTTGGATCACCTACGGCGTCACGGCATCGCTGATCGGAATCAGTGTGGTTCATGTCTTTTCCCCCTATCTAAACCATCCACTGGGGATTGGAGCGTTATTGATGGTTGAGGGCTGGCTCACGGTAAAAGAGTATTCATAAAACCCACGCGCTATTCTGCGTCATGGGTTTTTGGAGTTTGCTCCTCTGAGGAACGGTGCTTTTTAGCGCTGATCGTGATCGCGACCCAGCAGATCGTAAACGCGGACATGAAGCCGCAGAAGAAATAGAGGGCGTAGGCCTGACGGATGTAGAACAGCAGGATCAGGCAGCTGACGCCGCCGGCAATCGTCAGTCGTTTTAGGAGCGCTAGATCTACAAGGTACAACATAACCTCCTTTAGGAGGTTACTTCAGCACTCATCTGCGATGGTGTCAACGATCGTGTAATCGATGGCGCTTGGTTACGGTGGAGGCGGATTCGTAGTACAATCAGAGCATGAAAGAGAGGTTACCGTTATCGCCAATCGGTGAGCGTCAACCGAAGCAGAAGAAATCGTCTTCCCGATTAACACGAGCCTTACAGCATCCGTTAACGAAAGCCGGTGTCGCAGCAACAGCACTTCATCTTCCATTCACGCCAGTAGGACAAAAGATCTACGAAGCTGGAAAAGATCTAATCGTGTCCACACGGGCATCGGAATCCGGTGCGAACGTGTGGGAGCGATCGGATGTGGTGTTGGAGCCGCAAACAGCGAAGGATCGTCATGTCGTCATCGAGGCGGTTCAGGAT
>WJLE01000050.1 GCA_014728655.1 Candidatus Uhrbacteria bacterium | reverse complement strand
GGCGTACTCCAGTCGCATAAGGGGATGAATTTTCCAGACTCCACATTGACGGTTTCATCCATGAGCAAGAAGGATATTGAGGATGCCAAGTTTGGCGTGTCGCAGCACGTGGATCTGGTTGCCCTGTCCTTCGTCCGTACGGCAAAAGAGGTCTACGATCTCCGCTATTTGATTAAGGGTGAGGAGAATAAGGTGGCGAAGGGGCTCTTTGAAAATCCGGTAAAGATTATTTGCAAGATCGAAAAAAGGGAAGCCATCGAGAATATTGACGAGATCATAGAGGCCACGGACGGGATTATGGTTGCCCGAGGGGATCTGGGTATCGAAATGCCGGCCGAGGAAGTTCCGCTGATTCAGAAGCAGCTGATCGATACCTGTTTGGCACACTCTAAACCGGTGATCGTGGCAACGCAGATGCTCGATTCCATGATTCGGAATCCGCGACCGACGCGGGCGGAAGTATCTGATGTTGCGAACGCCGTCATTGATCATACGGATGCCGTCATGTTGAGCGGGGAGACGGCGACCGGGAAGTATCCCGTTGAAACCGTGCGGACCATGGCCACGATCGCCAGGCAGACGGAAGCCTCCAGCTACGACTACATGCCGATTCAACAGGACGTCACATCAAAGACGACAGATGAGGCGATCTCGCAGGTGGCAAACATCCTGGCTCGGGAGATTAAAGCCAAGGTGATCCTGGTTGCATCGCTCTCCGGAGACACGGCACGTATCGTGAGCCGATACCGGACGGAGTTGCCCATCTTTGCATCGACCAGCGATCCGCGCGTTCTCCGTCAGATGAATTTATCCTGGGGGGTGGTTCCTTTTTTGCTACCCAAGTGTAAGACCGTAGAGGAGTTGGTGGAACGATCCGTAGGATACCTGAAGAAAGCGAGGGTCGTTTCAAAAGGTGGGAAGATGATCGTCGTTGCCGGGGAGCCGGTCGGAGTCTCTGGAGGGGTGAACTTGGTTGAAATTCGCGACGTGAAATAGTGGTGAGTGGTGAGGGTTGAGTGATGAGTGGCGATCAGCCAGCATTATGCAGCCCTCAGCCCTCAGCCCTCAGCCCTCAGCCCTCCGCCCTCAGCCCTCAGCCCTATGTTATCTCGAATTCGTTTCTTTAAAGACATCGACATGCACGATGTTGCTTCCGTTGGAGGGAAGAACGCTTCCTTGGGGGAGATGTATCGGAACCTCACGAAGCAGGGTGTTCGTATCCCGGACGGTTTTGCCACGACGGCCGAGGCGTTTCGGGAGTTCCTTGCAGAGAATGAGCTGCGGAATATCATTCGGGATACCCTGAAGGGGATCAACCTAAAGAAATACTCCGATGTGAAGCAGCGCGGATCAAAGATCCGATCCGCGATTCTGAAGGGGCAATTGCCCACGGCGTTTAAAGAGGAAATTCGAGTGGCCTATCGCGAACTGAACCGCCGCGAAGGGAGAGGTAAGCCGGTGGATACGGCGGTTCGTTCTTCGGCAACGGCAGAAGATCTGCCGGGCGCATCGTTTGCCGGACAGCAGGAAACGTATCTGAATATCAAGGGTGAGGCCGCATTATTGGAAGCCGTGCGGAAATGTTTTGCTTCACTCTATACCGATCGTGCCATCGTGTATCGGGAAGAGAAAGGTTTTGATCATCTTGCCGTGGCATTGTCCGTCGGCGTGCAAAAGATGGTCCGATCGGATAAACATTCGGCAGGTGTGTTATTCACGATCGATACGGAGTCCGGATTCAAGGATGTCGTCCTCATTAACGCCGCCTGGGGTCTGGGCGAGAGTGTGGTACAGGGCAAGGTGGATCCGGATCAGTACTATGTTTTTAAGCCACTGCTTGAAAAATCCGGTACGGATCCTGTGATTAGCCGACGAGTCGGATCAAAATCCAGTAAGATCATCTATGGCACTTCAGCCAAATCTCCGGTTAAAACGGTTCCGGTGAAGCCTCTGGACCAGAAGAGATTTTGCCTGACGGACGAGGAGATGATACAGCTTGCTCGCTGGGGCGTGCAGATTGAACAATACTATTCGAAGCTAGCGGAGGAGGATCGTCCCATGGACATCGAGTGGGCCAAGGACGGCGTAAACGGCAAGCTCTATATCGTACAGGCACGTCCGGAGACCGTGCAGTCCGAGATGGATCGCGAGGTTTTAACGACCATGAAGCTAAAACAGAAAGGGAAGGTGCTGGCATCTGGGCTGGCAATCGGTTCCAGGATCGGGCAGGGCAATGTTCGAGTGATCAAGGATGTGAAATCCCTGAAGACCTTCCATGACGGCGATGTGCTCGTCACGCATATGACCGATCCGGATTGGGTGCCCATCATGAAGCGGGCAAGCGCGATTATTACGGATAGTGGCGGCCGGACCTGCCATGCGGCCATCGTCGCGCGGGAGTTGGGTACGCCGGCTATCGTGGGCACGAAAAACGCGTCCAAGACGCTGAAGCATGGTCATGCCGTCACGGTTTCATGCGCGGAAGGGGACGTGGGATGGGTGTACGAAGGGATTCTTCCTTACGAGAAACAGACGGTTTCGTTTGCCAATCTGGGTACACCAAAGACGGATGTGATGATGAATGTGGCGCAGCCGGATCTGGCGTTCGGGTATTCTGCGATTCCGAACAAGGGCGTGGGTCTGGCACGGACGGAGTTTATCTTTACGGATTTCATCAAGATTCACCCCTTGGCGCTCATTCACGAAAAGGCAATTAAGGACAAGCGCTTGCTTAAGCAGATTGCGGACATCACCTATCCTTACAAGGATAAGAAGCAGTTCTTTATCGACAAGCTGGCTGAGGGGATTGCGATGATCGCGGCTGCGTTTCATCCCCATGATGTGATTGTACGGACGAGTGATTTTAAGACGAATGAATATGCCAGTCTCATCGGAGGTCAGCTGTTTGAGCCCGAGGAGTCCAACCCCATGATTGGTTGGCGTGGGGCGTCTCGCTACTACGACGAGAAGTTCGTGGAGGCCTTTAAGCTGGAATGCGCTGCGATCCGTAACGTGCGTGAAGCGATGGGGTTGGAGAACGTCGTGGTGATGGTTCCGTTCTGTCGAACGCCGCAGGAAGGGGAGCGTGTGCTTCAGGTGATGCGCGAAGCCGGGTTGGTCCGGGGACGGAAGGGTTTGCGGATCTTTGTGATGATCGAGATTCCGTCCAATATTATTCAGGCCGAAAAGTTTGCAGACCTCTTTGATGGCTTCAGCATCGGATCAAACGATCTGACGCAATTGACTCTAGGTGTGGATCGGGATTCCGAGCTTGTGAGCCACATTTACAACGAGCTGGATCATGCCGTTTTGGATTCCATCCGGCACGTTATCAAGGTGGCCAAAAAGAAGCGTGTGAAAATCGGTATCTGTGGACAGGCGCCGTCGGATTATCCGGAGTTTGCTCGGTTCCTGGTGCGTGAGGGGATTGATAG
>WJLE01000049.1 GCA_014728655.1 Candidatus Uhrbacteria bacterium | reverse complement strand
GTCCGGTTCATGCGATGGATTTCATCCACAAACAAAACATCCCCTTCCTCCAGATTCGTGAGGATGGCGGCCAGGTCTCCGACGCGCTCCAGCGCCGGTCCGCTCGTTACTTTGACGTTCGCTTCCATCTCGTTGCCGATCACGTGCGCAAGGGTCGTCTTGCCTAGTCCCGGCGGTCCGTACAAGAGAACGTGTTCGCAGGGCTCTCCACGCTGCTTTGCTGCTTGTAAAAAGATCTCGAGGTTCTCCTTCACCTTCGGCTGTCCGATGAACTCGTCCATCTTTTTCGGTCGTAGCGACACGTCCAGCCGTTCATCTTCCGGCTGAGCATCGGCGGCAATGGCGCGTAGTCGTTCAAGTGCTTCGTCCATGAATTGGAGCGTACCGTTTGGTTCAAATCCCGTCCAATAAAAAGACCCCGGATCGGGAAAGGGAGAGCGATCCAGGGTCTCGGTTAAGAAAGAGGGTGCGGGGGAGGATGGGACTAGTAGTCGATGAGGCCGGTTCCTCGATGGTAGAGTCTTTCCGGCTTGTTGTCGGATTTGGCGGATTGTGACTTCGGCTTGTTCTTGCGCGGTTCGGGACGGGGATGGCTGCGAAGGGGAAGAAGATCCGTACCGATCCAGGGTCCTGAATGGTAGCTGCGTTTGATACCTTTTCTGGTCATCCGACCTCCGATGATGCGTTGTGAGATCTTTATCAAACCATTTTTAGTGACATGGTGCAACCCTTCTGAATGAATGGATGGTAGGGTACGATAGTACCAATGCCCGCTCCGATTCCACCACGACGACCGTTACCTAGCGTACCTCGCACCGCGCATCAGGACACCCTGATGGCGATTTCGCGACATGTCCGTGGAATGACCGGGAAGATCAACCGGATGAGCGCGAGTCAGCAGCGCATTCTTGCTGCGTTAAAGGACGAGCCTCCGCAGGGCGTTTCTCGTTTGGATTGGATCGCCAAGAAATTAAACGAAGGATAGCTATGTGGAAAATGGAATGGGGTAATTTTTCAAACGCTGAGCAGTCTGCAGCAACGGATCCGTTGGAAGTGGCTACGGAGCAGATTTACAAAATGCGAGTGCGGGACAAGGAGCTATCACCGGAGCTGGAGTTACAGTTCAATCACACATTACGGGAAGCGGTTCTGAACCAATTGTTAGAGATTGAAAGGATCCGTCAACAACAGCTGCTGCTGAAGACCGAGGATTTTGAACAGCTGCGTACGTTGCTCGCTCAGGATGCGTTGAACGCTACCGCTAAGCAGGATGTGGAGACCTGTTTGCATCTGGATCGGGAGCTTCAAGACGCAGCGCTCACGACGATCGCGTTTCTTCGCGAGGCGGATCATGAAATCCATCGGTTGGAGGTATCGGAAGGGTTTGAGGATGCCGATGTCCGTGCGCATGTACGCCAACAACATCTCCAAGCCTACGAGACGGAGTGGGGGATTCAGTAGACTCCTAGAGTTGTTCGATCAATCGATCCGCCAAGAGCTTTGCACCCTCATCTTGATTCACATCTCGATTAAACGGCATCACGATGGTTGCGGAGTGATTACCCGCGTAGAAGACGTAGGACGTTCCGGAAACGAACGCTGCGCGACCGACTCCGTCCAGGTCCCGTGCCTCATCCCCACCGGAATATTTCTTTGAACCGTCATATTCCATCTTTGCCGCCGATTCATCGTCATGTACTTTTACCACGATGTTCACGGCTTCGAATGCTGCATCCGTTTTATACATGCACCCATAGCCGCGCATGCGTTCACTGCTGCTGGGCTCGATGGACGTTGGATAAAATCCGGTCGCGGATTCGATGTTTTCCGCAGTGATCAGATCGCAGACGTTCAGAGAGGCGGTGGCGTTTTTCGCCTTCGGTTCCATAGAACCGGATGACTCCATTGCGCCATTCGTGGATGGGGAGTCGGTGTTCGGTGCTGCAGCGCAGCCTGCGCCAATGAGGAACACGACGAGAGGAATCAATAGATTTTTCATAATCAGGATTTCGTTCGGTGCGATTATAGGGGGGTGTCGATAGAGGTGCAAGCTCCTTCGATCGTGTACGAGATGTTCGGGACGGATTGTGGTACAGATACTAAATCATCTGTTTTGAAAAACAGGGCAAACGAAATCAGGTGTCACATGGAAACAGTATCTTGTTGGAGCGGTACGTATACCGGTTGCTGACCGGAGTAAATAGGCGCTAACTGGCCGTGACGGACGCTTCCCTAACAGCCTCTAGGAGTTCTGGAGGAACCTCAAATCCTTCCGACTGTGCGTACTCCAAATGCCTTCGTGCGTTATGCGTATCGTCCTTTGCAAGATAGGTTACCCCCATCCAGAAGTTGATATTCGGATCCGTTTGATCCAGTTCCTGAAAGAGCTCGATTGCGGTCCCGTAGTTGTCGTTAAAAAAGTGAGCAATCGCAAGATTTTTTTGCGTTGAGGGTTTCATGTCCTGCTCGCTGTGTTCATGAGCCACGATGGCGTGCTCTAACGCTTTGGGGTAATCAACGAATTCCGGACGGATGTCCTGCAGATCCAGATAGAACAGATTCATGGTGTTGTTAATGACGAATTCGTCCTCATCCAGGGCGTGTGCACGCAGGTAGTTGTCGATTGCGACCTGGTGGTTCCCGTCTAGCTCCGCAAGTTCGCCCGATGCGAGAAAGTATTCAAAAGAGTTGTCCGGTGCCAACTGCTGCGCCTGTAAGAACGCATTTTTTTTCTGTTCCGTCTCTGAAATGCTGTCATAC
>WJLE01000048.1 GCA_014728655.1 Candidatus Uhrbacteria bacterium | reverse complement strand
GTCGGTCGAAGCAATGCCTGTATTGCGCGCCGAGGCTACGCCGCCATTGTCCTGCTTGATCATCCGCACACGCTTGTCCTGCCTCATATACGGTTCGACGACACTTAGCGGGTCATCCTGGCTCCCGTCGTCAACAACGACGATATCCGTAACTAGATCATAGTCCTGCGCCATTGCAGAAACCAGAGCGCGCTCCACAACATGTGCATAGTTGTAGCACGGTATGACGATGGCTACAGTTGGAGGCTCTGGCTTCATTGCGCGTTCATAGGCTTTGGCAACAAGTTCACAAGCATGTTCCCATGTCCACAGTTTAGCCCGTTGGCGCGCATTGCGCCCTAAAATGGCATTGTGCTTCTGGCAGAAGCGCAAGCCCTCCAAAAGGTCTTCTACGTTGCCATTCTGCGCCAGGTAGCCGGTTACACCGTGCTCAACCAGTTCGGCGGTGCCTCCATGATCATAGCCTAATACTGGCACGCCGGAGGCCATTGCCTCAAGCGTGCCAATGCCAAACGTCTCTTGTGTTGTGGCTAAGTATATGCCTGCACGGAGGATGATGCGCCGCATATCCTCAAACTTGAGCGTGCCAGTAGTTTTGATATTATCACCTGCGCCGAACGTTGACACAAATTGTGTATCCGGGGCCAAGCGCGCCAGCGCTTCAAGCGGCTCAACGCTGCACACGTCGCCTGCACGATTCTTGTTCCATAGCACAAATGACCCACGCACCGCATCGGTTTGCCACTGCTCGCATTCAATGCCGTGTGGCACGACCATGGGCCGCCGGCGCATATCACGACGGATACTGCGTGCCACCCACTCTGACGGCACGGTAATGACCTTCGCGTTGCGCAAAGACGCGATGACATCAGCGTTGGTTTTATACTCCCAAGGCCTGGATTCATAGTCTGCGGTCCAGTACAGGCCGTGACAGTGCGCCACGTCGCAATATGCGCCCAGCGATCCGGCATGCGTTGCCAACAGATCGTAGGAGTCGCCGTCCGTTAGCTCAATGCCAAATTTGGGCAGGTACTTATGATAGTGATTGATGACCTGCGCGATGCCATTGACAGGGTTTTTGCTGCAGCCTGGAACCATTTTGACTTTCATATTGGGTAAGACGCCTCTTTCTTCCATGTATTAGGTTGGCCTTTGCCTTCCCAATGGCCGTTATACATCCGGCGGGTGCCCGCCACAAGGTGATCAATATAGTCAAAAATTGGAAAGCTCTTCACTTTGTGCTCCTGTGCTGCCGCGCCAACCATGTTTTGCAGCATTGGCGCGCCGTGGTGGAAAGCGGGCGGTAGCTCATGGTAGATATCTGCGTTGTAAAGACTGGCTGCTGGATGAACGTAGGCCACGAACTTATCGGATGGCGGCGAGGCAGCGTGCCACTCGCGCGGCACCCCGGTGATGCGGTCTACCCAACGCTTCCAGCCGATGGCGTAATAGCCAGGAATCTCCTTCAGCATTGCTTCCAGAAAACCGCCCCGCCTTACCTTACAATCCGAGTCCATCAGAAAAGCGTATTTCGTAGTAACTGACTGCATCGCTTGATGAATTGCGCGCCCATGACCCAAGTTTTGAGCATTGAGTATGGTGCGACAATTCAGGCGTTTGATATACTCTGTAGAAGCGTCGCCTGATCCGTTGTCAGTTACGATCAGCGCAAGTTTCGGGTATGCTTTGCGCAATGTGTTGACTGCGCTCTTAATAAGGTGCGGTGTGCGATAGTTGATGATGATGGCGGTTACGTTTAACTCAGTATGTGGGGGGGGCGTGGCCTTGGACGGCGGCTGGGGTGCTGGCGACTTGAGCTCCATCGGGATGGTAGGCGGCGTGTGCTCTGGTGTTGGGCGATCTCGCAGACTGTGTTTCATTGTGCCACCACCCAAGTCTGTCCTGATGGGTGCTGTGTTGGGAGTTCGCGGTAGGATAGACCAAAGTCTTGCAACCGTTGTTTCATCCAATCTTTGGTGTATTGTGCGCATGGTACGCGCGTCCACCCAATGCCGGTGTGGTTGTGTGGGCCTTTGAAGTAGGTGAACGCGAATATGCCGTTAATGTGCAGGGCTTCACGGACGGTGGCTAGGCACATCCGTACCTGTGTCTGGCCTGCGTGAGACAGGATGGATTGAGCCAATATGTAGTCAAATTCGGTGTCAAAAGGGGCCTCGAAGTTGGCATTGTAGGCAAAGCGCGGACGCTTGACATTTAGAATGTCGCGGCCTAGCTGGGTCTCAATGCCGGCTTGAACAAGCGC
>WJLE01000047.1 GCA_014728655.1 Candidatus Uhrbacteria bacterium | reverse complement strand
TCATCATGAAAGACGGGACGCTTCGGGCCGTACTCCTGGTTTCGAGTATCAACTTTGCCTTGAAGAACGTAGATGAGCAGAATGCCATCGTACAGGCTTACATGGGATTCCTGAACTCCATTGAGTTTCCGATCCAGGTGGTGATCCAAAGTCGGAAGATGAACATCGACGATTACTTGAACCGTTTGAAACAGGCGGAAAAAGAGCAAAAGAACGAGCTCCTGCGTAATCAAATTTCCGATTATCGGGATTACATCAAGCAACTCGTGGAGCTGGGTGAGATCATGCAGAAACGGTTTTACGTGGTTGTACCATTGGATCCGACGGGCGCCGGGGAGTCGGAGAATTTTAAAAAGAAGCGCGGGTTCTTTGCACGTTTTCAGGAACTGATGACACCGTCCGTGCTCATTCGGTTAAGCGACAAACGGTTTCAGGATAAGCGCCAGCAGCTCATGTTACGCGTAAACGCCGTGATTAGTGGTCTGGCCAGTATGTCCTTGAATGCCGTCATGCTGGATACGCAGTCGCTCATCGAGCTCTACTACACCGTCTACAACCCGGAATCTTACGAAACGCAGCGGATGCAGGAGATTAATAAGATCCAATTAGAAGGATAAATCCATGGCCATCGAACTCAATAAAAAGAAGAAGCTCGACGCCAAGAAGCTCACCAAGGGTGGGGTGAAATATCAGAAGGCGGCTAGCAAGGAAGAGCAGAAAAAGAAGCTGGAACAGGAGAAGGTTGCCCTGGCCGAGGAACGTGTTTATCGCAAAGGCGTTGCGTCCATTAAGGATCTGATTGCACCGGCGTCCCTCATGGTGGAGCCGTCATTCGTGCAGCTTGGAACCGTGTTTGTGCGAACCATGTTCATTGTGACCTACCCGCGCTACGTGACGGTGGGATGGGCGTCTCCGATTATCAACCTGTCCGCACAGCTGGACATCGCCATGTTTTTCTATCCAATTAAGGCGGATGTCATTCTAAAAGAACTCAAGCGGAAGGTAGGTGTGGTCGAAGCGCAGATCACCATGGACGCGGAACAGGGTAAGCCGCGCGATCCGGTTGCCGAAACAGCCCTGCGCGATATCGAGCAACTCCGAGACGACCTCACACAGGGGATCGAGCATTTCTTTCAGTTTGGGTTCTACTGTTCGTTCTATTCTCCGGATAAGGATGAGCTGGAGCAGCTGACGCGTCACGTGGAATCCACGTTCGGTGCCATGTTGATCTATACCAAGACAGCATATTTTCAGGCGGAGCAAGGGTTCAACTCCACGTTGCCCCTGGGGAACGATGAGCTCATGATCACATTTAACATGAGTACGTCGCCGATTGCGTCGAGCTTCCCGTTTACTTCTGCAGAACTCACCTCCGATAATGGCATCCTCTATGGCGTGAACCGGCACAATAACTCGCTCATCATTTTTGATCGCTTTTCACTACAGAATGCCAACGCCGTCATCTTCGCAACGTCCGGTGCCGGTAAATCCTACGCCATCAAACTGGAGATCCTCCGTTCGCTCATGCTTGGAACGGATACGATCGTGATTGATCCGGAAATGGAGTACAAGCATCTGTCTGATGCCGTTGGGGGAACATACATCAACATCTCTCTTGCCAGCTCCGCCAAGATCAACCCATTCGACCTACCGCGTCCGGCTGGAGAGGCGATCAAAACGGAAGATATCATTCGGAGCTCCGTCATCATCTTGAAGGGTCTACTACGCCTTATGCTGGGGAAGATTACGGTGCAGGAGGATAGTTTGCTGGATCGGGCGCTGTTGGAAACCTACGCCAAGAAGGACATTGTTCCCGGAACGGATCTGACGCAGGTCGAGCCGCCCATTTTGCAGGACTTCCAGGACATTTTGGAGGGGATGGAAGGGACGAGCGACCTCGTGGTTCGGCTCAAGAAGTATACGGAAGGGACCTTCTCCGGATTGCTCAACTCGCCGACGACCGTACGCATGGATAACATCCTTGTCATCTTCTCGGTTCGCGACCTGGAAGATGAGCTGCGACCGATGTCCGTGTACACCATCATCAATTACATCTGGAACGTGGTTCGATCCGAACGGAAGCGTCGTATCCTGGTGATCGACGAGGCCTGGTGGCTCATGCAGGCCGAGGACTCCGCGAAGTTTATCTTCGCCCTCGTCAAGCGCTGTCGAAAATACTACATGGGTGTGACGACCATTACACAGGACGTAAACGACTTCCTCACCAGTCCGTACGGACAGGCCATCGTGACGAACTCCAGTATCCAGCTGTTGCTTCGCCAAAGTCCGGCAGCGATCGACCTGGTAGCCAAGACCTTCCTACTCACGCAATCCGAGAAATATCTGTTGCTCGAAAGCGGACGCGGGGAAGGGATCTTCTTTGCGGGTCAGAAGCACGCCGCGATCCAGATTGTTGCCTCCTACGCCGAGGACCAGATCGTAACCACCGACCCGAAGCAGCTCTTGCAGATTGAACAGGCGAAGAAGGAGTTCCAGGCCGCCGCAGGGGAGGAGGAGCCGGCGCCGACCGCACCCCCGGCCGAGGATGCTGGACCGGAGGCGCCGGACATTGAATAATCATGGATATGGATCGAAGGACGAAATTCATCTTGCTC
>WJLE01000046.1 GCA_014728655.1 Candidatus Uhrbacteria bacterium | reverse complement strand
GCTTTGAGCTGTTCGAGTTCTGCGGTCAACGTGTCCTTTTCCTTTTGGAGTTCGGACACATCAACCGCCGGTTTCGGATCTTCTTTTGGCATGTTGTTGCCCTCCATTGGTTGATCAGTAGTTATCGTCGCCGTCTGTTCGCCTTCGGAAAATTCAACTAACAAATCTTCCGTTTGCCCCGGCACGGCGGGCCGGGTTGCTCTATCCAAAAACGCCGTGCTAATTATCACGCCGTCTGTGTATTCTTCGCCGGTTTCCGGGTCTTTTAAGCCGTGCATCAACTCAATACTGCGCTTCGGGAAATAGCGCCGGATAAAGTCAGCCGATACCGGGTCCACGCCTGAAAAATGTTCGACAATCCAGGGCTTTCCCTCTACAGCATCCTTCCGAAACTCCGGTACGGCAGACAACAGCGCATCACGGATCTTGTCTTCTTCCAGCGAATCATGATTGATATTAATATAGGCTGGAAGCGGTTTTCTGAGTCGCTGCGTGAAATCAGGATTTCCGGCCAGTTCGCCCGTCTTATGGGCTTCTTGCAAATACGGACGCATTCGGTTTGACGCGGCAATAATGCGGTCAAGTTTCGCCTCATCCGTCATGACAGGCGGGCCTTTGTGGCCTTGAAAATGCCCAGTGGTAAGGACCGGCACGTTTAAGATGTTGGCTAATTCACTGTTCATGATTTCAGGCGTCTCCGATAGTTTTCTTTATGAAATTTGCGCTTTCCATCAGGTGTTCTACCTTGTCAGATAATTTTGTTATGGTTTCTTCTGCCTCATCTGAGTCAACACAGATTTTATACTCAATGGTTTCCGGCAGTATGGGGAAAATTGCTAACGGGTATTTGATGAATGTGTTCTCATTAAGACCCTCACGAATAAAATGGGCAGCGCCGTCAATAAACTTATAACCAACGGCCTGAACTGTAATCTTTTCAACTTTTTCTGCTATCTGATAAACAACCTTGTATTTCATAGTATATGTAGGCACAAAAAAAGGGCGTTCATGGTGTAGGGTCTTCACACCATGCGCCCTTTTTCGTGACAGCCGCAGGAGCTACCTGCGCCGCGTGCCTATCTGTCAATTATTCTTCGGTTTTGTCTATCGCTGACACATCAAGTTCTTCTGAAAGCAAAATCACATCATGCCCTTCAAAGTATTTTTTTAAATCTCTATAAAATCTTTCGCGCATAGTCCGTGAATGGTTGTCACTCCCTGACCAGCTTTTTGGGTGCTTTGCGACAATGCTGAATCTGGTTTGACTTCTAAGGTCTCCCCGGTAAATTTCTGATAAGATGCTATCGACAATAGCCTTGCCTGCCTCTGTTTCTGTGGTGTATAACGATGAATGGCCTTCACTGACTGCAATCGTTTCGATGCTCTCGAAATACGCGATGACATCACGAAGTTTTTTATTGAGTGTTTCGATTTTCATATCTTATCCTGCGGTATAATACCGATAGGTTTCTCCCGGCCATATATCCGGGTATTCTGATGGCGGCGTAATAAGCGCCGGGTTATAGACTAATTCAGCATAACACACACACCCAAAATCAGACGGGGGCAAGACACGGTCTAACGTGTCGGTGTCGTTCATATCAACAACGACATTATGCCATGCTTTGTGCTCTATACGGATTGTATGCCCGTCCAATAAGTTCTTTATCCGCACCCCCACAGCGCCATGTTCGCGCCCGAAGGCCAGCAACCCGCCACTATACGCATTTTGGCGGGCCTGTCGGAAGCTAATCCGTAAGTCATCACGGGTCGGAGTATCCATCCGAATGCCATATTTTGAGAGAATAATCACCGCGTCATCATAGTACGTTTCCCACGCTTCTTTTTCGGTCGCAAGGGCTAACGTTGGCAGAATCGCGGTTTTTAGCTCTTCCAACAGGGCCGTTTGCCGGTCTAAATCCTGTAGGGTCTCATAATGGCGCAGGCGCTTCACCGCGAAGACTTTCGCGGGGTTCTTGCCTTCTGCCTCAATCCTCACATACGGAGTCGCGTCAATCTCATTCTCCAGATAGTGTTGGGCCGCGTCTACCACATCCAAATACGGATCTGGGGTTTCAATTTCCCGCGGGAAATTGTCATGCTCTTCTGGGATGGCACTCGCTGGGGCGTCCTCTTGCAGTTCTGACATCTCTACAGATTCCTGCCCAATGTCATCAGGGGGAGTCGGCTCCGTGGTATCAGGATTGATGTGTTCCTGCCCTGCTGGGGTGGTTGGCAGAATCAATTCTGGCTTAATGAGTTGGAGCGTCGGGTACACGCTGTTAATCTGCTCCGGCGTGAAATTCAGGTTGACCCAAATCCGGTTAAACTGATACGTCCAAAAAGCATTGGCATACATGGCGTCAAGCTGTTCCCGCTTCGACTTCTCCCGGACTTCGGTTGACTCTGACTTCGCCAGGCTCCCAAATTTGCCTTCGATGAGGGCCGTCGCACTGCCAGTGTAGAGCAGTGAGCACGCCTGGACAAACTCAAGATGCCAGTCCACAAAGGCTTGGGCATCCCCTGTGAGTTTCACGGCTTCTAATTCGACATCCTTGTGGATCGTGCCAAATGTCCCAGACACAAGTTTCTTAAGTTGCGTCTCAAGTTCTGTGCGCCAGGCGACGGCGAAGGAGTCTACACCGGCAAACTTCTCCGGGTATTTCGCGACATACGCGCCTAACCCGGCCAGCGCTAAATAGTGCTTGTGGTATCCGAATTTTTTGATGAACGTGTCGAAGTAGAGTTTCAGCGGGAGGTTCCAGGGTGTGCCGTAAGGGTTGCCGAACACTGAGTCATACGAATAGGACACGAACTTATTCGGGGGAACTCTTTTCCACTT
>WJLE01000045.1 GCA_014728655.1 Candidatus Uhrbacteria bacterium | reverse complement strand
GGTTGATCAGAAAAGTGGCCAGCGTATGCCGCAAGCGATGGGGCGTTAAGCGTGTAATCCCCGCTAATTGCCCCCAGCGGCGCAAACGATCAGGAATCAGATGCGACTTGACGGCAGTACCTTTGTAAATGAGCAGATGATCGGTAGTTGCGGTTTCGCGCACGACCAGATAATCCTGCACGGCGACCACCAATTGCTCTGTCATAGGTAGGATACGATCACGGTCACCTTTGCCAGATTGGACGCGCAAACGGCGACCACTGAGATCGCAATCGGCCAGACGTAGGTTAAGGATTTCGCTTTTGCGCAACCCGGCATGGGCTAACAGGTAGAACCAGAGACGATTGAACCGATCTTGGGGCGTATCCGCTTGTGTTTGGGTCTGCATCACTTGTTCTAGCCGTTGGTACTCAGTAGTGGTCAAATAACGCGGCAAGTGTTCACCAGCAGGAGGCGCTTTGACTGACAAAATGCTGCCATTAGTGACTTGCTCTTGCGCCAGCAAATCCCGCCATAGGGCGCGGAAAACGGTCAGTTCAGCCGCAATACTGCCCGGTTTGATCCCGGCTTCCTGACGCACATTGACATACGCAACGATATCACTACGGCGCAATTGGTCTAATTGCTGCCAATGCCGTTCCTGGACTAACCAACGCGCAATACGGCACAATGTACTGAAATGATGATGCGTTTGGGCGGCGGCGCGATGGGCTGACCATTGGGCAATGCGGCGGATGGTGTGCTGCCGAATGCTGTCTTGGAGCCACTGGGGCAACTCTGCCGCTAAATGGGCGACCTTTTCCACTAACACCTCCGGGTCAGGGCGCGTCTCCGGTTGCGTGGGTGGGAGCGCCGTCGTACGGGACACTTCTGGAGGTGTGGGGGGCGCGGGTTGGCGGTGTTGGTCAAGGGCACGTATCGCTTGGTGAAAATCATCCCGCACAGTTGGGTCAGCACCATCAATGTAACGCTGTGTCGTTTGCAGGTCATTGTGTCCCAGCAACTTGGCGAGTGACGCAATGGGCATCCCGTGTTCCACTAAACGCCGGGCATAGGTGTGGCGCAACTGATGACACGTGAGTTGCACACCGGTTTGCTGACAGTATTGCTTTAAGCGATACTGTACACCGGCGACGCTTAACGCCGTGCCCCGCTGGTTCAGGAAGAGGTGCTTTTGTTCCGTTGCCGGACGTACTTGTAGCCAACCTTGAAGATGCCGGTGGGTTTCAGCGGTCAGCCACACTATGCGCTCTTTATCACCTTTGCCGCGTACTCGTAACCGCACCAAGCCAGAGGCATCTGGGGCATGTAGATCCGACAATTGTAAAGTGACGACTTCCCCCACGCGCAGGCCCGCACCCAGCATCAATTCGAACATCGCCCGGTCGCGGGAGTCGTCAATAACCGCAAAGAGTTGCGCAAGTGTCGTATCTTGCACATCACGCGGTAAATGCCGACCTTGGCGAATGCTGTGACGTTTCCAGACGACTGGGTTGCGAAGTTGCTCATCCTCCGTTTCGCCAATGAGAAACTCGTAGAAGCTGGAAATCGCTGAAAGGCGGCGGTTGATTGTTGCCGCTTTCAAGCCTTGGGCACTTTGCGCCGCGACGAAAGCATCAATTTGCTTAACGCCTACCGCTGCCGGTGGCGTATCCTTGACAAAATCACTGAAAATCGCTAAATCACTCATATAGTGTTTTGCTGTACTACGTCCTGCATATCGATTTCGTAAATAGCGTTCGAACTGGGCTAATTCTGTATGCATCTGAGTTTCCTTTTGTTGAGTTCATTATATTCTATCTCAATCTAGCTAAACTCAGTGTAATGTGCAAAAAAACGCCAAACTCCAGCTCATAAGTAGCCGTTAGCAAGCAACTCCCCGCTCATAAGCAGTTCAGAGAACCTCTTCACAAAGCGGGCGGCCGGAGCGCCGTCAACGATATCGTGATTGAAGGTGATGATCAAGCAGAGGTGTTCCCGGGATTCGAGCTGTCCATCGCTGACGCAGGGTCGTGTTACAATCCCTCCCACAGCAACGCCAACGGTAGCCCCGCCGACGATTGGAATTAACCATAGCGC
>WJLE01000044.1 GCA_014728655.1 Candidatus Uhrbacteria bacterium | reverse complement strand
GCAGGCGTCGTCCAATGGTAGGGCCTTGGCCTTCCAAGCCAATGATGCGGGTTCGAATCCCGCCGCCTGCTTTTGTGGGTGTGTAGCTCAGCCTGGGAGAGCAAGGTCTTTGCAAGGCCGAGGTCGGGAGTTCAAATCTCCCCATATCCACCTGCGGCGCGCGGTTCGATACCGTAAGGGAAACGACGGTTTCCCTATCTGACCCTGGACGCGGGGTGTTGGCAGAGCCGCACATGCGCCTGTAGCTCAATTTGGCAGAGCAACGGTCTCCAAAACCGTAGGTTGCAGGTTCAAGTCCTGCCGGGCGTGCTGGCGCTTTAATAAAGGAGGTGACAGGAGGTGACACATGAATAGTTTGGTGGAATTGACCTTGGTGAATGGATATAACAGCAATATCAAGGAAGTTGCTGTCCAAATGGCTAATGCCGGGGTAGACGATAGCAACCCAATTCGGCTCCTAGCCAACGGAAATCCTAAGTACCCCGAGTCAGTGGTCAATATCCTAAAGGCCACGCTCAAGGCAGAGGAGGATAATGGTGATAGCTGCAAGGAGTAGATCGTCGTCGGCAATGATGCTAGGAGCATTCATTATTGTTGCGATAATGGCTCTGCTTCTTCTGATAAACTCGGTACCGGGGGGGGTCGTCGTCGATGATAAAACGACACCCGTTTATCAACCTGGCGTTGCGGAGATAGAGATTCCTGGCAACATGCGGGCTCCCGTACTCGCCAAGGAAGATAAGGCCACAGTGGAAGAGGTCGCCTCAGTGAAAACTGACGATCTGGACATCACGGTTTCTCACGGTACAACGAAGCACCCGTTTGAGGCAAACGAGATTCGCAAGTGTCTCGACGAGCGTGGGGCGCTGATGATCTTCAAGCTTGGGCCGCAGTACGCTCGCATTTGCGATCTTGGCCCCAAGAACGTCGGGTCCACGGGGCGGTGGTTCGGCTTTCAGGTCATTGGAAGGAGTGCCAATGGCTGGTTTGAAAGTACCGCCTATGTACCCAAGCTGGCTGACGCTACATTGTGGGGCCTGCTAAAGTGGATTGAAAAGGCAGGCTGGACCCGATTTGGAAAATAGCAGTAGTGCCTTGTAGCTTAATGGATAAGCGCCCGGCTGTTACCCGGAGGATTGCTGGTTCGAATCCAGCCAAGGCAGTCTAGGGGATGGCACCGCGAGGCCGAGTGCGCCTCGGCAGGGCCAGGAAAGGCCGCAAGACAACTGGCGTCGGGGAGAGGAAGGTGAAAGGCTGGTAAGGCGTTGGTCAGTATTTGCGCACAACGGACCGGCCATCCGCAAGATCAACCAATGCCGCGTCTTGAAAATTGAATTATGCAGTGTGCCATTGCCGTCCTAGCTCAATTGGTAGAGCACCGTCCTGAAGCGGCGGGGGTAGCCAGTTCAACTCTGGCGGGCGGCACTTCTTGGGGGTATAGTGTAGTGGAAACATGCCTGTCTGTCTAACAGGTGTCACGGGTTCGAATCCCGTTATCCCCGCACGCGGTCACACACAAGATACGGGGATGATATATTTGTGACTGCTTTTTTGGAGCTGAGGCAGATACGGTTGGCTGCGCCAGTTTGCTAAACTGGTTGCCCACTTATGGGCATGAGGGTTCGAATTCCTCCAACTCCGCTGCGGGTGAAAGGCACGCCTTAGCGCAAAATGCCGCCCGCTTATATAATGGCAACCATGTCGATCAGTCGATACGATAAACAGACATGGGTTTCGGTGGGGGCGGGCACGGCGACCCGCTGACAGGTATAGAGCTGGGGCCTGGGCCGTAAACGGACGACTAGGGATGTGTAGCCCTAAACATGGCATTGTAAGGCCAGCCGACCCGGTTCAACTCCGGGCCACCGAACTATCCATCGGTTTTTTGGTAGGTATATCTATTGTCAAAGAAGTGGAGGTGAGCAATGAATTTACGAGGAGAACAGCTTGATATCGCTATCGGTCTGTCTCTTGGGTGGGAGTGGAGACAGATTGGCGCGAGCGGCAAAACCTTGTTCTTGTCACCAGAAGAAAAAGACAGTGAGGATTTTTTGCCCTCAGACGAAAAAGCTGAACGGTACCAATCGTGGCGAAATTCAGGGACAACACGAAATATACCCTTTTATCATAAAGATATCGCGACGGCCCTGGCGCTATTACCAGATGATGTTGAGTGGAGTTTTGTCCGTACTTGGTTAGACTCTAGTTATTGGAT
>WJLE01000005.1 GCA_014728655.1 Candidatus Uhrbacteria bacterium | reverse complement strand
TTGCAACACGTTCCGCCTTCTTTAAAAGCTCTGCACGTTTCTGAGCAGCGGTCGGTTTCTTCTTTGCGGGAGCTTTTTTTGTGGAGGTGGTTTTCTTTGTCGTCGCTTTTTTCGTCGTCTTGGCAGGTGCCTTTTTCTTGGCTGGCATAGGGGGTGTGTATCGGGGCGCAAGTCGGGAGTCGATGAAGACCTCCGGCTTCGGGAGTCCGATACGCAGTCGTCAATTAGGTTAATTCATGAAAACGTTTTGCAAGTGCTTCGATCTTGGCGCGGTCGCCGGAGAGCTCTGCAGCTCGCATGTCTTCCTCCAGACGTTTACGTGTTTCTTGGCGATGTTCTTTCCGTAAGACGTCCAGGGTAGAGCGGAACGTTTGTAATCGCTCCGCGTGCGTTTGGTTTGGGTAGTCACGATCCACTCGGATCGCAAGCTCGTTCATGAGGCGTTGGGTGTTGTCCGGTAATGGTTCGGCCGGACGGGGTGCCTTCATGGAATGGTCGTCAAGATACGTGTTTTGAAGGCATTTGTAAATAGTGGATAGCTCGTCGTCGATGAGGACCTCGAAATCCGGTGGGAGTTGATTGAACAACTCCTTGTCACTTAGGAGGAGCCCGAGCAATCGTTCCGCCAAGTCACGGCCTCGTGTTTTCTGCTTAACGACCAATGGCTCCTCTTTTGGTTCATTCCGGTTTTGGTTCGCTGGTTGTTCGGATTTGGTTTTGGAGAGCGCATCCCGCAGGGCCTGCTCGCTCGTTTGTAGGCTTTCTGCAAGCTTCTTGATCCAGTGATCCTTCACAATCGGATCTGCGATCCGCTTGATCTCGGGAAGAATGAGCTTTGCGATCTCTCGTTTATGATTGGGATCCGATAGATTCTTTCCGCGATGGGCTGTTTGGAAAACCCAGTCCATGATGTCCTTCGCTTCCTTGATCGCCTGCTCCCAGATCTTTGGATCTTTCATGATCACATCATCCGGATCTTTCCCGGCATCTTCCGGCAGCATAATGATCTTGATCTGAAAATCCTGCGTTCGTGCCAGGTCGAGTCCGCGAAGTGTTGCGCTACCACCTGCCGCATCCGCATCAAACGCAATGGACAAGTTTTTAGTGAATCGTTGGATAAGTTTTAGCTGCTCTGCGGTCAGCGCCGTGCCGCTCGAGGCGACGACATTCGTCGTGCCTGCCTTATGACTCGAAAGCGCGTCCATGTTCCCTTCTACGATCACACAGAGATCCTTTGATTTCATCTCTCCCTTTGCCTTATCCAATCCATAGAGTACGGCAGATTTTTTATAGACCATGGTCTCCGGCGTATTCACATACTTCGCTTCCTTTGCATCTGAATTCAACAAACGCCCCGTAAAACCGACCGCATTTCCATGCACGTCCGTAATGGTGAACATGAGCCGATCTCGGAATCGGTCGTACACTCCGGAGCCTTTCTGGCTCTTTCCTACCAGTCCAGCATCCAACAGTTCCTGCTCCGTCACTCCCTTGGACTTGAGTGCATTCGTTAATGCATTCCAGCTCTGAGGTGCGTATCCGATCTTAAACAGATCCCCGGTAAGCTCATCGATGCCTCGCTTCGCGGCGTAGTCCCTGGCATGTTGTGCTTGTGGGGCCTGCAGGAGCTGTGCGCGAAAGAAGCGCGCGGCAAGATCGTTCACCTCGTAGAGTCGTTGTTTTTTTCCGGTCTGCTCCGGATTGTAGTCCGGTAACTTCACGCCCGCCTTCGTCGCAAGGAGTCCAAGGGCGTCTCGAAAACCCATCCCCTCCATGTCCATGACAAATGAGATTAGGTCCCCTCCTTTGTCGCATCCAAAGCAATGCCAGCTTTGTCGATTGCGGTTCACAAAAAAACTTGGGGTGTTCTCCTGGTGAAACGGACAGCAGGCTTTGAAGCTCGCAGTACCCGCGGGTTTGAGCTGTAGGTACTCCCCCACGATATCTACGATATCCAGGTGTGACTTCACCTCTTCTACAGGTTCCATGACTTCTATTATTACCCTGCTTGTAGCCTGCTGGTAAATACCCCGCGAGTACAGATATTGAACAATAAAAATCCCATGAACCATTTCTGGACTCATGGGGTCGAGAGGATACGGCACGCTTAGTATTTCAAACGCAAGAAGGATCCTCTCAGGGTAGGTAGGGAGAGAACTGAAGCGATTGTTGTTAAACATCGTCGCCCGAGCCCTCCCTTCTCCAATCCACCGAATCGCGTCTAACGCGATGATGACTTAGAGAAGAGAGAGGATACCAACTCAGCGATTGGTATAGAACACCGTTTATCCTCTCTTAGTAGATAGGGGCTGTATTCTCAATGATGGCTGATTACTACCAGTTTTAATCCCCCTTCTCCAATCCACCAGGGTTGATGGCTTAGAGAAGAGAGAGGATACTATGAACATTGCTTGTTTACGGTTCGGATGATCCTCTCATGGAGAGTAGGGAGTGTGTTTCGATCAATGTTGAATGAACGGTGCAATGACCCTCCCTTCTCCAATCCGTCGCCTTAGACGCGATGAACTAAAGAAGAGAGAGGAGATGCTCTGGCGAGTTTTGCAACTGCTGATAGTATCCTCTCATACAGGGTTGGGGAGAGTGAACCAGCTGCTTTGATGATTTACCATGTTGATTGCGCTCCCCTTTCCTCTGCTCCTCTATTAGAGAAGTAGGTGAAAGGAGAGAGGATAAAAGAGACACAGACTAGACAAGCCTTTTGTGGATCCTCTCATGGAAGGTTGGGAGAGTATGGAATCGGTAGATTTACTAGCAGCCACCCAGCTCTCCCTTCTCCAATCCACCAGGGTTGATGGCTTAAAGAAGAGGGCGCTCTATAACGTCATCCCGAGCCCGACGAGGGATCCGTCGTAGCCTGGGCGCTATAGAACGCAAGAAAGGGTACCATTTTCTTGATGAAGCGATTTAAAGGACGTTAAGTCAGGTACTCGATTGCTGCGAATTTCACTTTTCTGCAGATCCCTCGACAATCGCGTAGAACGCGATCCGTTCGGGATGACTGTAATGAGGTAGGGAGAGAGTACGGCATCCTGTACTATTAGATCTTTCGTCTTGCTCTCCCTTCTCCAATCCATCGCCTTTAGACGCGATGAACTAAAGAAGAGAGAGGAGACTGAACACAATGCTAATGAATTCACGGGTCGATCCTCTCATACAAGGTTGGGGAGGGTAACTCCTTTCTTAAGGATTTATTGCATGACTTACACTCCCCTTTCCCCCACTCCTCGGTTTTAAACGAGAAGAAGGTAAAAGGGGATCCGTACGAGTCGGTGACTCGCACGGATCAAGGGGAAAGAACGAGAAGAGGTCAGCGGACCTTGGGCGGCGGCGGATCTTCGCCGTGCTTCCGACGATAGCGCTCCGCACCCTGCTGGCGGGCCTTGGAGCCGCGCGTGAAGTGCACGTTGCCTTCGGCATCGCGGTACGTGGCCGGGTTCCTGCTGAGGCCGCGCGCGTGACGCCACTCCTTGTAGAGGTGCTTGAGGAAGCGCGAGCCGAGCCAGCGGCAGGCACGTTCGTACGACTGCTGCTTGACGCCTGCAACGAGCTTGCCCAGTACGGGATCCTTCACGTTGGACAGGGCGGCGTCCTGATCCTCGTCATCCGACGTGGCTTTGGACGTGGTACCGGCCTGTTTGCGCAGTTTGTCGACATGCGCACTCAGGATGGGCAGATCTTCCGGAGTCATGTGCGTGGTCTCGGTGATCGTACGGCTCCGGAACGCGACGGGCAGAATCTCGTAATTGAGCTGCTGATCGTCGGCCTTGGCCTGGCGGTTGCGCAGGATCTTGTACAGGTCGTATGCCCTGCGCAGATCCAAGCGTTCGCGCCATACCGTTCCCGGCATCTTCACCACCTGCTCGTGCGCGAACTGCCACACGGCCTGTTTGAGCTCCGGGTTCCAGTTGCTGACCACGCCGGATCGGCGTCGGACGGCTTGGCCGTTCTCGTCGGTGTGGTAGCCGGCGAAGTAGATGAGATCTGCCTGCGATGGGAACCGTTCGATCTCGCCGATGGCCGTGATGATGCGTGCTGCAATGGACACGCCCACGCCCGGAATCGGTTCAAGGACAGCCCGGTAGATCGGATCCGCCTTCACGAGCTGTTCGAGCTTCTTGTGGCTCTTGCGCCAGTGGTTCATGAACGGCGCTTGCACGTCGTCATCGTCGAGCATCATCTCCAGGACCTTGCGGAAGATCGTGGTGATGTCCTCACGCGACAGGGACCGTCGCGACTCGAGCTTTTCGAGCCCCAGCGTAGCTGCGTATTCCTCCTGCTTCTCCTTGGGGAACACGTCGATCATCGCCCAGATACACCGCAGCGCCGCCTGAGAGGCGACGCGGCCGTTCGCAACGACATGCGGGTCCTCGGTCGTGATGAGCTCGAGCAGGTAGTCGTCGAAATACTCGGCCAGCAGCCGCTGGTATCCGGCCAGAACCGTTTTGAAACTCTTGCGCCACCCGCGATAGACCTTTTTGAGCTGTAGGCGGAGACGATCCTCCTCCTTCATCTCCAGGAAGTCCGTGGAGTGGTGACGTGCCTTGGCCGCGATGGCCAGCGCGCGCGTCTTGCGTGCCGTGAGCTTGTCCCCGGATTCGTTCCCGGCCGGGCGTTCGTCCGTGGCAATCCAGCCTTCGGTTTCGATTGCCTCCCGTGTTGCATCGTTGTTGCTGATGCGGAACGTGGGGATGCGCATCACGCGCACGCCACGCCAGGCGGCGAGCAGCGCGATCCGGTCGTTCGGACCGCCTAGCTCCATGTACACGGTATCGCCCTTGCGCAGGTCCTCGAGCACGAAGCGCTCCTTGGCTTCCTCTGACGTGAGCCGGCGGATGTTGGGCTGTCCCTTGTCCGTGAAGCTCTTGGCCTCGCAGACGTAGGTGACGCCCAGGTAGGCGTGTGCGATCGAGAAGCACAGGGGCTCGCGGTCGGGTTTGGGCGGTTCCAGATCCTTGTCCTTACCCAGCTTGTCGGCCACGGTCTTCTTGGCCTTGGGCTCCTTTGTGGCCGTCTTCTTGGTCGCTGTTTTGGCAACCTTCTTCGTCGTCTTCTTGGACGCCTTCTTCTTTGTGGCCTTCTTCGTAGGAGCTTCGGGCAGATCTGCGGAATCGATCGTAGTGCGTTCCGAGCTTTGCTCAGTGAATTGTTCTGACACGCTTCTTTCTCCAATTGTCGAATGATCTCCGGTGCATGCCGGAGAGACCGTCATAAGTAAGGAAATGCGTAATGAAACGCTTAGACGGACACATGAACGTAGCAAAAAATGCCGTTAACGTCAAGCGGTCTTGATTCGTCACAGGCAGATGAATATTTTGCTAAATCTAGCTAAAAAACTAGGAGTAGCTCTTGCGCAACGCTGTGCGAGTGACACGCTGCACAACGAAATACATCACAATGGTGATGCCCGCAATGACGGCTAGCGATAGCATAGGGTGCGTATCTGCATAGCCGAGCGTGGTGTAGCGAAACAGGTTGATGTTGTGGTGAAGGGGATTAAAGCGACTGATGAGGTCGAACGGCGCTGGCAGTGAAGCGATGGGATAAAAGATCCCTGCCAGGAAGATCATGGGTTGGAGCACGAAGCCCATCACGATCGTAAGGGATTCAAAGTTCTTCGCGATCATGCCAAACGTCACTCCAAGTAATCCGAACTGAATACCGGTGAGGAGTAACGCGACCAACATCAAAAACGGATTCGAGATGGTGAATTCGGGTACAAACCAGACCGTGATCAGCATCGCAACAAGGATCGTAAGCAATCCTCTGCTAAACGCCGCTAATGCATATGCGAGCCCAATACTTCCAGGCTTGATTGGAGCAAGCTGTAAGTCGATGATCGTTCCAACGTTTTTCCCCAGGATCAGTGCAAACGTCGGATTGCTGAAGCTGCTGTTCACCATGATCATCATCAACAATCCCGCAAAGACGAATGTCACAAACGGGATCCCCTCTACATCCTGGCCTTGTAGCGTGATTCCAAAGACGGTTAAAAAGAGCACCATCTGGATGATCGGACTCAGGAGCGTATCGATGAGTAGCTTTTGGAATCGTTTCACCTCTCGCGCGTAAAGCGCCCACATGTACGTCATACTAGTTCCCGTGATGCGTTAGCTGTAAGAAGATCTGTTCCAGGGATGCGGCTTCGCTCTTTACGGATTTGAGGTTGTCCCCGTAGTGCTGAATGACTTTCTGCATATCCTCCGCCAAGTCCGTGATCGGAAAATGGAATTGCGTTGCGTTCTCATGAACGTTTGGTAGGTGCTCCACCTTGTTGTCGTAGAGCTCAAAGGCAACGACATTCTCTGCAAATTCTTTTTGGATATCCTTGAGCGATCCCTGCTTAATCACCTTCCCTTGATCGATGAGCGTGATCGCTTCACAGAGCTGCTCGGCCTCTTCTAAGTAGTGGGTGGTAAACAGGATCGTTGTCCCCTGCTCGTTCATACGTCGAACAAGCGCCCAGATCTTCTGCCGTAAGGCAACGTCCACTCCAGCGGTTGGCTCGTCTAAAATCAGAAACTTCGGTTTGTGTAGAATCGCTTTTGCAATCATCAGCCTTCGCTTCATGCCACCGGACAATGTTCGCGCTTTTGCGAGGCGCTTATCCAGCAGGTCTAGGTCCGTTAGGGCCGCTTCTATCAATGTGTTCCGTTCCTGCTGTGGAACGCCGTACATTCCCGCGTAGTAGTACAGCACCTCTTCCACGTTAAATGCCATCTCTACCACGATCTCCTGTGGCACGACTCCCATGAGTCGTTTCGCAGCTTCCGTATCATGGATGACATCCTTATCGTAGATCGTGACACTTCCCTGATCCGGTAGCAAAATACCGCTGATGATGTTGATCAGCGTGCTCTTCCCCGCTCCGTTTGGTCCAAGCAGTCCGTAGATCTGCCCCTCTTCAATTTGAAGGTGAATATCTCGGTTTGCATGAACCACGCCCTGCTTCTGTTTGGCGGGGAATGTTTTGGAAATGCTTTGTACGTTTAAGACGGTCATGCGTTATGAGCTCGTGGTTAGGCGGATCAATAGAAAGTGGCAAGGGGCGCGTCATGAATGGTGGACAGCGTGTATGGGTTAGCAACCATCTACCCTCGTCTATCCCCCGCCTTTAGCTTCCTTCCTGTTTGACCTGAAGTCGCTTTGTACCCGTCAGTTCCTCATCGACAAACAGTTCAAATACATACTCACCGGGCTCTTTGAAGGCCATGCCGGCGTAATGACTGATCCACTGATGATTTGTTCCAAAAAATTCACTTTTTACTTCGGCAAGCTGCTGCTCATCCTTCCGAATGATCATGCGAAGCTTATGTGCACCTTCCATGGCATGGACATGCGCTACCGTCGAAAACTTTGGAATGAGTACAGGAAACTGCTTGGCATGGACTTGATCGAAAATTCCGATGACATTCAGCGCTTTGGTCCCATCCGACATAAAGGCATCGTTACAGATATGGAGGAAATTCAGTTGTGGCATAGTTATTGATCCTAGCAGACTAGGGTATTTTCGTATATGAAATCAGGTCTGATTGACAATCGGGATGCGGAGTGACCTATTTGGTTAGTGGACGTTGAAATCGTTCGTATGAGTGCCTTGCTCGTTGAGCTGCATGAAAAACACATGGTTTATGTGACCCAGGAAGGTCTGGGATATTGAATCTATCGATTCGATATTCATGACCGTCGTGTAGATGTAAATACGTTGACACCAATCGTCTTTCATCAGACGGTAAGTGCGAAGCTCAAGGCTACGAGTGATTACTGCTTGGGCCCGCTATCCGATCGATTGCGTGAGCAATGTCGTAAACGTCTGTTTCTCCTCGGTGCGTATTACCGGAGCGGTATCCGTTGTAACGCATTTTCGGACCAACTCCTGCAACCGCATAAGTGCGTTGGGATCGAATTCGAATCGTGCATCGATATCGGTAAGCTCATTTTTTACATCAATACAGTCTAGCCGTACACCAGTGTGAATCGTTGGTGTTTTCTTTGAACGACGATGGTTATTTTTCTTATAATAAAAAAGCGCACCCCAGATGGAGAGCGCGAAAAGGAATGTGCGAATGTCGGATCAATCGCGCCGCAGCATCCGAAACTTGAGCAAGCATAGCTCTGACGCGATGATTTCAAAGGGAAGTGAGAGGTAGTTGCGTACCGCGCGAAATAGAAG
The DNA here is from genome assembly GCA_014728655.1 of Candidatus Uhrbacteria bacterium. Lineage (GTDB taxonomy): Bacteria > Patescibacteriota > Patescibacteriia > 2-12-FULL-60-25 > 2-12-FULL-60-25 > 2-12-FULL-60-25. The sequence goes on along the minus strand of WJLE01000005.1, from coordinate 1,414 downwards.
CACGCATGCGATTGCAGCAAGGAAAACGGCATGACCGGTGTATGGTGGTGAAACGATGTGTTGCACAATGTGAATGCTATTCCACACCTTCTCTGCATAATGGTCGAACGGCATGAGTAGACATAGCCATGCGACAGCGCAGGCGGTGAACACCACGAAAGATGGATCCCCCTCCTCGTCCTCGGTACGGACGTCGAGGGGGATCGGCTGAATTTCATCCGGTTCATTCTCCATGTATTGCTCCATTGTGCGGATTCGATGGACGAGCGTTTCGCTGACGGAATGCAATAAGCGCGAGCAGCATCAACAGGATCCCTGCGACACTGGTGGACACGGCTGAACCCGCGCTAGCCACGTGGGTGTGGTAGAAATACGTAGCGGAACCGCCACAAAGAAAACCAATGACGGCTGCCGTCCAACCTAAGAGATTACGGATTCGCGAACTGACGCGAAGTGTCTCCGTGCGTTTGAGTAGCGCTTGCGGTACATGGAATTGGATGCCGGAATCGCGTTGTGTTGCCTCTTCGTGTTCCATAAACTTCCCTTGGGAATGTGCGGTTCGCAAATTTATCAAGGGTTGGGGTATCGGTCAAGGGTTCAGCCCTTTGCCTTTCCGTGACGAGGTTTCTTTTTTCTTAACGTGGCGGATTTCGGGCCACCTTTTTGTTTCACCCTGTTCTTTTGTTGTCGTTTTTTCAGTTCCTTATTAATCTCCCCCATTTCATCGCGTAATACGGCCGCAAGCTCAAATTCCAGGTTGCCGGCCGCTTCCTTCATCTCTTTCTCTTTTTGTTTCAAAACGGTTTCCAGGTCGTGCGTTTCCGCACTCAGCTCCAGCTTTAGGATCTCCTTAACATCCTTTGAATTAACGCTTAAGCCCAAGACGCCGCGGATGTCCTTAATGGCCTTTTTAATCGTTTGTGGAGTGATTCCGTGCTTCTTATTGTAGGCCTGCTGCTTTTGTCGGCGGCGCTCCGTTTCCTCGATTGCGCGTTTCATGGAGCCGGTGATCTTATCCGCGTAAAGGATGACGCGTCCACGGACATTTCGGGCTGCGCGCCCAATCGTTTGGAGGATGGAGGTATCCGAGCGCAGGAAGCCTTCCTTGTCCGCATCTAAAATCGCCACCAGAGAGACCTCCGGTAGGTCGAGACCCTCACGTAGCAAGTTCACTCCAACGAGGCAGTCGAACTTTCCCGATCGGAAGTCCGATAGGATCTCCAACCGTTCCACGGTTTTAACATCCGAGTGGATATACTTCGCCTTCATTTTCTTTTCATCCAGATAGTCGGTTAGATCCTCTGCCATTTTTTTGGTTAGGGTAGTGACGAGGATGCGGTCCCCCTGTTTGGCTGTCTTCTCGATTTCTTCAATCACGTCATCAATTTGAGAGCGTTGCGTTGTGCCTGTCTGC
>WJLE01000043.1 GCA_014728655.1 Candidatus Uhrbacteria bacterium | reverse complement strand
TTTGCCGAGTTTCTGGGCTCGCAGGGCTCACCAGCCTTCGTAATCAAAACGTTTATTCCCGTGAAGTCCATCATCTCTACTCCACAAACGGGGATCGGGGTTCCGGGCACCGGCGAAATAGTGCTGGCAGGCGGAGAGTACGAAGGTATTATTGAGGCTAAGTACGAATGAGTGGCCAAAAAGTTCGTAACTATTACGTTGACGACCAGTTGAATCGTGATTGGCTGCGGTTGCTGCCAAGGATACGCCAAGCTAGCGGGAGGAAGGACGTGACCCCCCCCAATACTGAGTCATCCGATGAAAAAGTCGGTCGCTTCGTAACCATTGATGGTCGGGTAATATTTATAGGCGGCCCTGGCGCAGGCGGTGGCGGCACGGCCACAGCAGGAAGCGACCCATTAAGACCAGCAACGTTTGATCCGCAAAGCGAAGACAATTCCCAAGTCATTTCCGACCACATGCTACAGGGAAAAGCAGAAAGCCTTGATGAAATTGATAAGAAAGTACGTGCAGAAGTTAAGGAAGATATTTGCGAATATATAGCTGAACGCTCAGGCGTTCCGTACAGAACGGTTAACAGTATATTGGCGGCTTGGGCAGGGTCGTCTAACGGAACGGGCGGTTCACAGATTCAAGAAGAAGCCTCTGCCATGTTTGGCGTACCGCTTAGTGATTGGCAAAAACAAAGATTTGAGAACATATCAGGATCACGCTATAAGAGCGAGGACGTGCGTAGAGTGCTTCAAGCGATGTACGAGCATACGCAGGAACAATTAGCTAATGCTCCGGAAACCATCACACTTTTTCGCGGTACGCGTCGACAACTAAGCTCTGATTTAATCAAACTAAATACGCTAAGCAGCTTTTCGTCCGACCCTATGGAAGCGACTGATTTCGGGAGAAGCCTTATTGAAATTCAAATACCAAAATCACGTATCCTGTGTACTGCGCGCACAGGGCTAGGTTGCCTTAAAGAGCTCGAAGTTATTGTTTTAGGCAATAGCCAAGGCGCACCTGACGAGGTTTTTGTGTCAGGTGCAATGTAAGGGGATACAATGATCAACATTGATGCACATGAATCTGACTGGATCAAAAAATTGCCAGGCCACCAAGATGAGTTAGAAGTTATAGCCATGGCAAGACAAGAAGACAATAAAGAGGGGCGCCGCGTGCGCAGCGACAAGCTTAGTCTGATGCAACGCATCAAGAAGGAGCTCGGCGACCTTGTAGGCGCAGTGCAGGAACTGCTAAGGTGGGGTGAGTATCGCGACGAAAAAGCTGGCTGCCTCACCACAAAAGATGGAACCGAGCAAATGAACCAAAAACTCATTTCCGTTGATGAGTATGCAAGTCACGTGCGGCAGGCGTTCAGACGCATATTCAACGAGCAGATCGGCGATATGGGCAAAGTGTCACCGTGGTGCTCAGAGGTATATGCTGGCTTTGTCATCGTTAATAACGGCAGTGGAAATTTTTACAAAGTGGACTATGAGCAGACTCAAGACGGCTTTGCCTTTGCTCCGCGCAACGAATGGATAAAGGTTAAGCGTAAAGTGGACTTTGTGCCGATTGACAGCAAGAGCAACGCCTTTGCCTTTAAGACTCTAGACGGTGAACTGTGGTGGTTCCAGTGGACATCCAACGGATTTCAGGATCGCGAAGGCGAAATATTCACCACCAAAGCCCTTGAGGAATACGTCGAGCGGCACCGGGACGACGACGTGAAAGGTGAGTTTTGGTATCATCACATACCCGGCACTAAATTCGGTACTGTCAAATGGCAGGCGATGGTCGGGCGGTTTCTCGCCCAGGCCGGCCCATTTGATGATACACCAGTAGGACAGGCGTTTAAAACGTTGTTTGAACAGTACCCTAAGCGACATCCAGTAGCTGCACCCAATGGTTGGGGAGCCTCCCACGGATATTACTACAACCCGGACGATCGTAAAGACGGGGTATACGAGTGGCTGGAGATCAGAGAGAGCACAGTGTTGCCCTCTCATAAGGCCAGTAATCCCTGGAATCCAATGCCACGAATTGTAACAAAGGAGAGAGCGATGAACGAGCAAGAGAGAAAAGAACTATTGGCGTTCGGAGGCGAATCCCTCGTGAACTTGGTGGAGCAACAGGGGCAACAGGCCACCAAAGACCTTGAGGGACAAAATATCGCCTACAAGAACTACGCCGAGTTTGCCGGCCGCATCACAGAAATAGCCGATGCGCTGGAAGACGAGGCGGTCAAGCAGCAGCTTATGGACCTCGCCGCCGAAATGGCTCAGTACGACATGATGGAAGAAGAAGAGGCGGCTATGGACGAAGAGGGCTATGAAGAAGATGAAGCCGGCTACGATATGGAAGAGATGACCAAAGCATTCCAGGTCATTGCGGACACTCTGCGTGAAGAGATCAAGCAGGCGCAGGAGCAAACGATCCAGACCGTGGCGGAGGCGCTAGGCCCGCTAGTCAACGAGGTCAAGAAACTGCAAGCATCAGATAGTCAGAAAATCGACGAGAAGGTGCGCAATACCCCTGCCGCATCCCTGAGCAGCATGGTGCAGCGCGCAATCAGCGCCAAGGAAGCGGAGATTGACGAGAGTCATCCGCTGGCGCAGAAGGGGCCGGAGACGACACCCGCGCCACCTTCACAAGAGACCGGTCTACCGTCGTTCTTGAACATGATGTTCACCGGCGAAGACCAAAAACGATAGAGGAGGCTCATCATGGAGAGAAAGAATTCCCAACCAACCATTGACCCCCGCATACTGAGTGCAGCGTCAGCCGCAGCAGCGGCGGCGCTGAAAGCGTATGACGAGGATCAGAAAACCGTTGCAACGACCCATACCGGGATCACGTTGCACGGTCCAGGTGGTATTTTTTCCACCTTTGGCCTTGAGCGCGAAATCATCAGCGCACATATCCAGCCACAGGGCTTGGCATCCGAACTGCCGCTGAATCCGAGTATGGACACTGATCCGCGATTTGGTTCCGTCACCGGTGTGACCGACAGCGTCGGCTCACAACCCACCAACACCTGCGACGACGCGCCCTACGCCTATCTCAAGGGCTGTAACCTGAGCGCGCGTTTCGGGCGCATCCGTTTCGACACCAACACTATCGAGTTTGACGAGGTGATCAAGCGTTACAATCGTGGCGACTTCATGGACTTGCAACTACTCGGTAGCATCCTGGGCATTGAGGACGCTGCTGCCGGCATCGTGCCAAGCAATCTCACGCAGGATCAGGTGCTCAACATTGTAACGTTGGCAGAAATGTTAGTTGTTGGTGTCCAGACGCAACGCGAAATTCATAGGCAAACGTGGCAAGGCAATGTGATGCTCAATAACGAGTTCCCTGGACTTGACTACCAGATTGCCACCGGCCAAATGGATGCGGACATCCCGGGCAAATTGTGTACCGCCCTCGACAGCGACGTCAAGAACTTTGGCTACGACGACATCAGCGGAACGGACCGCGACATCGTGGAGTATCTGAGTATGATGATGTGGTACCTCAACTTCAACGCGCAGCGTATGCGATTGGACCCGGCGGAGTGGGTGCTTTGCATGACGCCGAACATGTGGTACGAGCTGTCAGCTATTTGGCCGTGCCGCTACCTGACGAACCGCTGCAAGTCTGCCGCGGGCGTGGAGGTTAGCGTCATCAACGACGAGACCAACGTGAGATTGCGTGACCGCATGCGTGAGCAGATGATCATGCCCATCAACGGCATCGAATATCGCGTGATCATTGACGACGGCATCTTCGAGCACAACGCATCGAACAACCAGAACCTGAACCCTGGCGAGTTTGCCAGCAGCATCTACGCTGTGCCGCTCACCATCCTGGGCGGGTTCC
>WJLE01000042.1 GCA_014728655.1 Candidatus Uhrbacteria bacterium | reverse complement strand
CTCATACGCATTCCGCACCATCCATCCGCGTCGATCAGGTTCCGTGAACTGCTCGCGAATTGCTGCAGCTAACCCCTGCACGTCATCCGGCTCGACCACGCGACCATCGATCTGCGGTCGCAATAACGAACCCACGCACCCCACGTTTGTCGTAACGATCGGCACGCGTGCCGCCATCGCTTCTGTGATGGTGCGACCGAATCCCTCGTATCGTGACGAGAGAACGAATAGATCCGCTTTGTTCCAGATCGATTCCTGAGACGCCCATTGCTCCAGGGTCACTTCATCCGACAATCCATTCTCTCGAATCCAAATGCGTATCTTAAGATCTAACGGCCCGGATCCAATCAAGCGCAATGTAAACAACTCCCCTTCCTTCTTCAAAATCGCCAACGCCTTCAGAAGCACGTCGATCCCCTTTTGGTGCACGTATCGACAAGGAACAACGATCGTCGGAGTACCCGACCAAGATCGCGATGCTTGACGCAGATGCCAATCCAGATCCTGTCGCACCGGATTGATGGTCATCTTCTGAGCATCGACGTTACAGCATGTCACAAGATGGCCCCGAATCCGTTCGCTCACCACACGCACCGCATCCGCACGGCGTAACACGAAGCATCCGATCCATGCGAAGATCCGTTTGAAGATCGGCACCTCCTTCACCCAGTACCCGGAATAGAAATCCCCATGCTCCTGTACTTCATAGGGCGTATTCGTGATGCGTGAAGCGAGGAACGCAACCGCTCCTGTGATAAACGGATCCTGCGCGGAAATCACTACACCCTCATCCCGTCTTTTTGCTTGACGAATCTCCCGAAGTAGCGCTCTGAATCCTCCAATTAAACGAAGCAATACAAAACCCGAAAATCCAACCACTCGAATCGCACCGTCTTCGCGCTTCCCGGCTTTCTCCAGGTTGTTTAAAAGGATGGCTGTTATCGAAAGACCATCCGTCGTCAGTTTGGACAATCTCAGTGAAGCGTTACTCGTTGCATCCATAAAACTTCGCTCATAACTCAACAGGATGGATCTTAACTTCATAGAACTTCTTTCAGTGTATCGATCGTACGCTGCTGCATCACGGGAAACGTGAGCACCTCCGGTAGTGGTCGCTGAACCTTAGACGGCCATGGTTTTTGCAATGCATGTAGCCAAGCCGCTTCATCCAGATAGGGAAGAACGGTAATCCTATCCCCCAGAAGCTCTTTTGTTTCGGGATTCCCCCCACGATCACTAACGAAGCAAGGAATGCCCGCAGACACCGCTTCTGGGATCACATGTGCAAAGCCCTCATACCCACTGGGGAGTACAAACAGATCCGCGCGCGCATACCAGTCCGAAAGCTGCTGACGATCTAATCGACCCACGAGCTGCACACGTCCATCTAAATCAAGTGACTGAACCAGTGATTGCCACTTCCCCAGCTCGGGCCCGTCCCCCGCCACAATCAGTTGAACATCCGATGGAAGACGAGGTAACAGCTTGATGATGAAATCGATCTGCTTCCATGGTACGGCTCGAACCACGGTGAGCAGCGTTCGCAATTGGTTCGATGGAGCGGGCGTCAGATCAAATGGATGCACGGCATTTTCGATCACCCGAACCTGTTCATCGGATACCCCCCATGTCTTTACGATCTGAGCGAGATACTGACTAGGCACAATCACCCGATGCGCCTTCTTCGCCGTCCAACGTTCGATGCGCTCTAACCACCGAATTTTTCCTGCATGTGGATGCGTGACGAATTCATCTAGCAACTCTGGCTCCTCAACGCCCTGCGCCTCGCGCCTCGCGCCCTGGTAGACCTCCCAGGCATAATCCCCCACTACCTTCATCACCCTTGGCTTCTTTGCCATCAGGGATGCAATCGTCGCTGGGAGACCCGCTGCTACAGGACCCTGAATGTAGACGAGATCCGCTTTTTTCAAAGCTCGATACACCTGCCAACAAAAACGGAGGTAACGAATCGGTACGGGCAGTTTTCGAGCAACACGATGCACCTTCATCTCCTGATCGCTGTTTTGCTTCGCCACATCCGAATAGCAAACAATTTCAACCTCATGCCCGGAATCCAAAAAGGCACGCGCCATGGCGTGTGTATAGGTTGCAGGCCCACCTGCATCCGGCGGATAGATTCCGCTTGCAAGAACGATCTTCATGACTTCTCTAGCACCAATGTTAT
>WJLE01000041.1 GCA_014728655.1 Candidatus Uhrbacteria bacterium | reverse complement strand
CACACCTGGGGCCTGAGCGTCTGGGTCGACCGATTGCTGGCTTGGGACGCCTAAAAGCAGTACCCTTAGGCGAGCCCGTTGGGTTATTTGGTCGCCCAGCGGACTTCTAGTCTGGGACTCCACTTCGCAGTGGATGAACCCGTATCGGTAGGTGTAACTCTTGACCCAAAAATCCACGCCCCATCTACCTACGGCGCATACTTACTGCGCTAGAAGGAGTGTATCATGAATTCACATCTCAAAGTAGACCTTGGCGAACGTTTCGAACGGTATGTCGCTCTCGACATCCACAAGCATTACGTCATGGTCGGTGCCGTCAATCTTCGTCGCGAGTGGGTGCTCAAGCCTCGCAAGATCTCGATGGCCAAGTTTCGCAAATGGGTTCGGAAGAACCTGCGCCAGGGCGATGCCGTCGTGCTTGAATCAACCAGTAACGCCTGGGACATCTTCGATCTTGTTGACCCCCTGGTCAGCAAGACCGTGGTGGCCAATCCCCACAAAGTGGGTCAGATTGCCCAAGCCCGGGTCAAAACGGATAAGCTCGATGTTGAACGGTTGCTCGTCCTTTTGGTCGCTAACATCGTCCCTGACGTTTGGGTCCCACCCCATCACGTCCGGGACTTACGTTCCCTGGTCTCCTTCCGCTGGCGGGTCAACAAACAAATCGGGATGTCTAAAAACCGCCTCCAGAGTTACATCCAGCGCTTCAACCTGACCCCTCCTGAGGGTAAGCTCTGGGCCAAAAAGAACGCTGGCTGGTGGGACCAACAAACCTTCCCCGACTTGGTCGAGTTTCAGATCCAGCACGACCTGGAGATCCTCGCTCATCTGGAAGAACGAAAAGCAGCCATCGATCAGAAACTGGCTGAACTGAGCAACACCGAGCCCTGGGCCTCTGACGCTGTCTTCCTCTTGCAGATCCCCGGCTTCGGCGTGATTTTCTCCATGATCGTGCTTTCCGCCATTGGCGACGTCTCCCGTTTCCCCTCCGCCAAAGAGTTGGTCGGGTACTCCGGACTGTGTTCCGGCGTCCACATCAGCGGCGAGAAAAATCAGGAGAAGCCGATCACCAAAGAGGGGCGCAAGGAACTGCGCTGGGCCATGGTCGAAGCTGCTTGGGGCGCTGTCCGCAGCGATCCGTATTGGAAGGCTCAGTACAATCGTCTCAAGAAGAAAAAACATCCCAACAAGGCCATCGTCGCCGTTGCCCGCAGGTTGCTTGTTGGCATCTGGCACATCCTCACCAAGCGGGAGCCTTACCACCATGCTGACGACGAAACCTTGGCCTACAAGATGCTAATCTGGTCTCAGGTCATGGACGAAAAGGCTCGCCGTGGCATGACCCGGCGCCAATTTGCCAAATATGGCTTGCTCCGCCTTGGCACCGGCCAAGATATCGAACGCATCATCCGCAGTGGCTTGCCCAGACGTCTCGCTCCTGCTGAGGAGGTCTTGGCCCTAAAGCCGGAACTCAGGCCGCCTCGCTAGGTTTTTCTTCTCTCTCTACAGATCAAACCCACGCTTACCAGTCCACTGTCCTGGTAGGCGTGGTGGGGGTTAAAAGCTTTCTTAAAAATGGGCTGATCGACCCTTGTTTTGCTATCCAATTTGTCTTCTGTTGAGGTTGTTTTCGCTCTTTTTGCCTTCCCCAGTCAATTTTCAACTTCACCCTTGACATTTACATTCATCGGTAGCCAGCATTAAAAAGTTTCTCAATATCCAAGAATACTTTCATCAACATGAAAGCTTGTAAATCTTGCTGAGGTGATTTCTCCTGAATTTGTATTGTAAGTAAAGCTTATGGATATTTCCGCAGGAGCAATAGCGTTTGCCAACATATAATATTTGTTCCAATCACTATCCCAAATTTCTATTTTTAATTCTCCATACCAAACACTTTCTAGTTTATCAATAAAAAACGTGAAACTGCATTCGACATCTGCTGTAAAGGTAATATAGATTTCATCTGGTGAGAGTTGTCGAACGTCAACATCACGAATGTCAAATACATCTTCTATGGCTGATATTGCTGGATTTTCAAACGAAAGAGGGAGGTTGCTATCCAAAAGTTCAAGTTCTGCTCCATCCAAATCATATGAGAAATAGTTAATTAATATATCTGGCAAAGTAAAGCCAGGAAATTCATCATTTTCAATTTCTATCTTAAAGCTATCGAGCCTTTCAAGAGCTGGTGCAATATGCTCCGCAACAAACGAATTTAAGTTCAAATAGAATATTACTTCTCCAGCATCTTCTCCTAAGTTAGTAATATCTTGCAGTAAATCTTTATGTAACTTTTCTTTATCTGATTGATCGCAAAAATCCTTGGAATTATTTGTTACTAGCGCAACGCTATCGTTTTCTAAAGCTAATTGAACTACAGTCATCCATACTAGAGTATCTCGATATCCACCTGTATCAGTGCCTCGAAATGGTTTTTTTCTCTTTAAAGCTCTTTCAATCAATTGTGAGTGATCAATATCTGGAATACTAACAATAGTAGCATTGACATCGCTTAGAGTTCTCTCAATATAATTTCTGTATACTCTTTCAGCATCTTCGCGTCGTGTTATTTCTTCTCCAGTTATAAATTGTATATGCTGTAATCCTAACCTTCTAAAATGATGACTTTGCTTCTCGAATTTTTCTCCGTACTTGTTTATCGTTTCATCCAAGACCATTTTTGGAATAGACAGAGAATATTCTGTACGAGATAAACCACTAAATAAGGCTTTGAATGTTGAACTGTTAAGCTTGAAATCTCGTACAAATATGTTCGAATCTAGCACAACTATCACGGTTATTCCTTTATGCTGGCTAACGATTTGCATAAGCTGCGGGGCTTAACACGGTCCTTTGCGCTAAAACATTCGCCATAAATCGCGACCGCTTACCCGCGGGGCGCTCCGCGCACCGTCAGCTTGATGCTGGGTTAGCCAGTGATTTCATAAAGCCTGAAAATCTGAAACTATAAATACATTAGAAATCATCTTCGCCAAAACTGCCACCACTTGATTGATCTTAAACGGGATATCTCGCTATTGAGAAATCTGTAGCGTTCATCTCGTTTATCAGAAATTTCTCTAATATTCTCTTGAAGTTCTTCAATTCTGTCTTTTGTTCGATTATTTTGAACATATATTCCAGTCATAGCCGCAATAAAAGTCAATATAGCCCCAAAGACAGTTGCAGATTTTTCAATAAGTCGATTAGTAACTTTTGATAATGGCGGTGCTGGCGTTAGTGTAGGTGTAGACGTGGGAGTAATTGTATAAGTTGATGTATTTGTTGGAGTATAAGTTGATGTCTCTGTTGGCTGGGGTGTATCAGAAGGCCTTATTACTTGAACGTAAAAACTTCCTATCCATACAGGATTTATGTCCTCCTTCAAATAAACTTTCATAGTGAAAATTTGTGTACCTAAGATACTAGGCGCCTGAATTGTCCAAGCCCAAAAAGTCTCTTGATTTATTTCCTGTATACTTACATTTTGACGACTAGGTTTTAATGCTTCAAACTCAAAAGTTGGCGAAGATAGTTCAACACGCATGGCTTCGGCAATTAGTATGGTAGTTTTATGCAGATTGAGTTCTCCAATAATTGGTGGTTCATCAGCTGGAATAACAATCCTTATAATATCTGAAGATTTCAAGTTTGCAAGAGCTTCAGGAATAAAAATTGATGCAATCACCATATCGCTCATTTCTGGGCTCATTCTAATCGGATACTCAACGTTGATTTCACCAAGAATTTCTGATGATACATCCGAATTATCTGTGGTTTCGTAAAAAGGTAGAGGTGACGAAAAAACTATTGTAGAGGTAGGAGTGTTGAGCAAAGTTTGGGTTGGTGTTTGAGTTAGCGCTTGGGTTGGTAATTGAGTTGGTGCTGATGTTGGTGTTTGAGTTGGCGCTGGGTTTAGCAATTGGGTTGACGCTTGAGTTGGTCGGGTTGGTTCTAGAGGTTGAAGTAATACAAGCGTACTCACAACAATAAAAGCAATAATAATAACGATTAATATAGACCCTAAAACTAAAGTAAATAACTTTCTTATATGGATTTCAGACATTTTACCTTTTCAGTCGAATTCACTGGCTAACGATTTGCATAAGCTGCGGGGCGGGTTGCGCCTGAAACCTTTCTTTGCATGAAGCCTAACAAGCCAAATCGCGGCCGCTTACCCGCGGGGCGACAGCCCCGTCAGCTTGATGCGGGGTTGGCCTGCAACTAATCTTTACCCACGATGCCAAACAACTTTCTTTTCAGCATCAAATAGGTGATCAAATTTGCCTTTACAAATGTTTTTTCGTCTTATAAAACAAAGCAAATTTGATGACCGGGTTTGCACTCGCTTTCGCCCTAATCAAGCGGCTTTGGCATCGCCAAGGCCGCGCATCAACTATCTGAATTCAACCCCCATATTCCAGACATATAGTACTCATCAAACAACTACTCATCTCAAAATTCATAGTTGCATAATACTGTATCAAGCTCCATCTCCATATGCTTGTATCGTAAATATATATTATTAGTCTCTAAAGCCAAACATATCCCTTAACCAATTCCTCGCAATCAAGTCATATCGAGAATTTGGCTTAGACACCAACACAAGCTTTCCAAGCTCATTAATGGTTTCATTTATTTGCCATTCGTAATAATACGTCCAAGCATTGTTGTAATACTCTTCCGCTGTTTGGTTTAGCAAATTTTTATCAATAGTATTCAATAAATCAGCAATTCTCTTGTCAGTAATTTTCATTGCTGGTGGATGTACACGCTCGTTACATTTTAAGCATACTCTCGCTCTATATGGAATTGCATATTGGCAATTAGGACACAAACGTTTACTGCGATTTCTCAAAGCATCTTTTACTTTCTGTTCATCAGTTTTAGGCAATATCACAGCAATCACAATCGCTATAACAGAAAAGAAGAAACCTAAAGCCAACCCTCCCAAGAAAGAATATCCTTTATTCTCAAATATTGTTGCTGTAATTGCAGCACCTAGTATCGCTCTCAAGGTTGCTAATATCAAGATTATTTCCACGCTCAATCCTCTATTTGTGTTTTGATAGGTATTCTAGATATGTATGTGCTCAAATTGCAGGCCAACGATTTGCATAAGGTGCGGGGCGGGTTGCGCTTGAAACCTTGCTTAGCAAGAAACCTAACGATCCAAATCGCGGCCGCTTACCCTCGGGGCGACAGCCCCGTCAGCTTGATGCTGGGTTAGCTGGCTTTTTCTTTTTCTTCAATTTCTTGTTGAACTTTAAAAAACTCATTGCCTATCTCTGATTGTAATTTTAACAAAATATTACATAGAACCAAATTATCTATTGTAGGCTTTGTAGTAAGTAAAGTGACAGTAATGAGACCTAATGAAATTGCCGCGCCTTGAGCAGGATCTGTGAAACCAATATTACTTGGCCCTGCCAACAGGATCTTCTGTGTCTCTTCCAGAAGACCTAATTTGAACATCATTCCTTTTGGATTAGCATGAACATTATGACTTGCTAATTTATAGTATGGACGCAAATGATCTAAGCCTGAATTTTTTTCGATATTGCTAAAGGTTGGAGATTTTTTGCCTAAAACTGAAGCCGCCCATCCATAATTATTTTTGTAAGATGTCCCAAAACGAGCAACTAACTCATCTCGAATTGCTTTTATTGATGCATATTCTTCGTCAGAAAGTGGCTCATACCCCAAAGTTTTATGATGCTTCCGATAGAGGATAGCGGCTTTATAAGATTCAATGTTGTCGTGAAGTAAGTACCTTTCAGCGGTTTCATTTCCATGTGTTTTGATAAATGAACCAACCACGGCTATCTCATGCAATGAACGCCATCTCGCATGCGCTCCATCTGCAAAACCACTCATTAGCAACACCAATATTTCAGATGCAACTTGACATGCTCTAGCGTGAAGTCTGGTTAACACCTCAATAACATAATTTTCATTTTCTTTCTCATTCTTGCGATATTCATTATTGAATTCATCTCCTGCTTCAAATGCTAGAACTAAAAATGCTTCTAGCAAATCGAAAGGCTTTTTCCAATCGCTATAAAGTCTCTTTTCGAAACCTTTCATTTCTTCCCTGCGAATTTTTAGCATTGAAGACATATCTTCCTTCAATAAAAACAAAAAGGCAGATGACATTTCATCAATGATTTCAGGAATTGATATGTCTAATTTCTCAATGAATTCTTGATAAATTGCTTCTAATTCTTTTTCGTCGCCAAAGTCAATCTCAAATTTGTCGCTATTAGAAATCTCCAGGGTATCAATT
>WJLE01000040.1 GCA_014728655.1 Candidatus Uhrbacteria bacterium | reverse complement strand
TGATGGGAGAGGGGGATCCGTTCATCGGTTTACTCATGGGTACGGTTCTTGGATTTCCGCTGGCGCTCCTTGGTTTACTTGCTGCGTTTGTCGTCGGGGGCTCCGCTGCGGCCGCACTGCTGATCGAAGGGTCCGTTACCCGAAAAACCGAAGTTCCGTTTGTCCCATTTCTCGCAATCGGAACCCTCATTGCACTCTGGTGGAGTGAGCCGCTGTTAACCATTGCGAGGTATGCCGTTGGCTGATCCGAAAGATCGAAAGGGATTCACCCTCGTGGAGCTTCTCGTCAGCATGACGATCCTGATTATTATTACGGTTGCCGTGACAACGGACATCTCCATCAGTCGACAGCAGGAAGAGCTTGCGTCTAACGTTCGGTTTGTTCGGTCGATGGTTCGTGACGTTCAGTCCAGGGCCCAATCCGCTACCAGTCTGAATACGTGTGATAATGGCACGAATATTGCAGTCTGCGAGCTGGATACGGCGAATTGCGGTGCGGGAGCCTGTGATACGCAGATTGTGCCAAATAGACAAGGGTTGCGGTTTTCCACGACGCATCCGGACTATTTTATTCATTTTGCGGAAGTCGATCCATTGCTGGTGAATGCCCAGTACGATGGGGATGAGGAGGTGCAACGGATCTTCCTACAGTCCACTCGGTCAAGTGTGATTCGCGTGGAGGTTGCCGATTTAATGATTGATGGTTCCCAATCAGTAGATACCGTTGACATTACCTTCAATCGACAGAGTGGTCACATGCAATTTGAGGATCCTTTGGGTGTGACGGGCAATCTGCTGGGGATTACGTTAACGCATCGGGAAACGGGACGTTCGGAAGTGGTGAGTCTGAACGCCGTCACCGGAAAAATTACGATTGAATAGCTATGTTGATGCGTGGACAGTCATTATTGGAGCTCCTAATCGCGATGACGGTGATCATCGTTGGGTTAACGGCGGCGGGGACGTTGATTTTTTCGAATATCCGGTTGCAGGAACAATCTTCTCAACGCGTGGTAGCTGCAAATTTGGCTCGTGAAGGGATCGAGATCGCCAAGGCGGTCCGGGATTCCAACTGGCTTAAAAATGTGGATTTCCGTGACGGGATGTACGATACGGGTAATGACTACACCGGTGTGCCGGATTGGGTGCAGGGCCAGGTGACGGGATTTGATTTTAGCCCGGATGACATTGACGATGCCGGAACGGCAATCATCGTTTCGAATCATGCATCCAGCGTCCGGTTAATGGTACAGGAGGCCTCGGGTCATCCGGTGAGATCCACCACCTTCTACCGCCGATTACTCACTTTTGAGCCGATTTGTAGTGACGGATCAATCCGGAGCGAAGGAACGAATTGCGGAGGTCTTATTCCGGTTCAAGGTGTGCGGGTCACTTCGCGTGTGGTGTGGGATGCGCGCGGTACGCGCAGGGAATCGGTGATCGTTGATGAGTTATATGATTGGAGGTAGTTGGTTCAGGCGTAGGGCTCGGAGCGAAGGCCGCAACGTTCGGCGGCCGCTGCTTGGTTTTACCGTTTTGGAGTTGCTTGTCGTGGTGACGATTTTTGCCATTGGCTCCATTGCAATTTCTGCAACCTATATCAATTTTACTCGGTTACACCGTCGCGCTTCTAATGCGCAACAGCTCGCAGAAGAGATGCGTTTCATTACGGAATTGATTACGCGTGAAATCCGAAATAACAGAATTGAATGGGCACTGATCAATAATCATTTTCGTGGTGCGGTGGAGCTATTGGATGAACAGGACAGTCGTATTCGTATTGTGTTTACCGGAAACGATACCTGGTGCGATCCGTTGGAAGTGGACAACTGTATCATCATGAGCCATGCCGGGGAGTTTGGCTGGACACCGATCACCGGGAAACGTATCAATGTGGTACTGTTTCGAGCCTTCTATACTCCGTATGAGGATCCATTCACAAGCGTCGGACTCGGATCCTATCCGAATGATCAGCAACCACGGATCACCTTTTTGATTCATGCGGAATATGTTGCGGATCATCCGCGGGAAAGTGTGAGTATGGAGATGCAAACAACGGTATCCAGTCGCGTCTATGTACGTTAGTTTTTATGAAGCTTAAGCAAGGTAATATCCTTCCACTCTCCCTTGTGATCATGACGACCATTCTAATCGCCGGGATTTCGTTGGGGATTATCGTCCTAGCCGGACTTCGCCGCGCATCGGATCTGGATGATTCCATGGTGGCTTATTATGCCGCAGATGCGGGGATTGAGAAGCAGTTATATGAGGTTCGAAAACGGGATACGGATGTCGGGGATCTTCAAACGCTTGGTGAAACGTTTTCGAATCAGGCAGAATGGGAAGCGGCATCATCCGGGTTCATCGTGACGCAGTCCAAACAATTTTTTAACGTGGATGAAGGAGATTTTCAGTTTGTGGATCTGTTCGATCCGGATTTTTTGGGTAGCGCTGCCGGTATTGCACGTGTGGATTGGGAATGGACACCGGCAACAACGGCTTGTGAGGTAGAGCTCGGTATTGCGGAATGGGATATTAGTACGGGAGTCCCGCAGACGTTTCAGCTGGTTCGAAAAATTAACGGTAGCGGGCAGCAGGCGCTGGATCCGGCTCGGGCTTACCGCTTGCGGTTCCGTCCTCGTAAATGCGATGTTGACACCCTGGAAGTTCGCGTTTATTCCGCTTCGGATCCGACGAACCCGGCAGATTTCCCCGGAGATATAACACTAGGATCCGAAGGAACGTTCGACCGCGCCACACAAGCAATTTCTGTGACCATGCCACGATTGGATATCCTAAGTGGCGTCTTCTCGTACGTGATTTTCAGTGAATGCACTCTCGTCAAAGATCCGGATGGAGTGGTACCGACGTGTC
>WJLE01000039.1 GCA_014728655.1 Candidatus Uhrbacteria bacterium | reverse complement strand
GAATACGCTAGTGCCTTGATGAAAGGCGATCAGTTGTCTGATGCAGAACGCGAAAAAATTGTGGACAGATTGGCGTATTTCACGGGCTTGGATAAGGATTATATTCGTGCGGCCGATCTTAGAATTAACGATGCGGAATTTTTGCAGGAATTGCTGCGCGATGAAGGAATGACGGCGGGACGTTTGGATAGCCGCTACAAAGGCATTAATCAGGATCCGCTAAGTCAAAGAAGGCAGTACGACCCGCAAAGTTCGGCAATCAGCCCGGCATACAAGACCACTTTCATGGATTATTATTACAATCAACTTGGTGTAAGTTCGGATGTTTCTTACAATTTTTCCGCTCGTGACGGATTTCGGGATTTTTCCTGGGATTGGACGCATAGCGCAAATGGTCGGGGCGGTCGCTTGCATCCAACGAATACGGGAGTGGATTTAGCAGAAGTAATGACCAAAAACCCAAACCTGAAAGTATTGATTTTGAATGGCTATTACGATGTGGCAACGCCTTTTTACGGGGTAGAATACTCGATTCATCACCTCGGGCTGGAGCCGGAAATCAAGGAAAATGTTATCATGGAATATTACGAAGCCGGGCACATGATGTACACGCACAAGCCTTCGCTGATCAAATTCAAAAAGGATGTAGCGGAGTTTATTAAAAATACTTCGGCGAGACCGTAGTGATTTAGTGATCTAGTGTTATGGTGTTGGAGTCAAAAAACTCGGTAACACCATAACACTATTTCACTAAAATACTATCACACTACTTACAACTTCACGAAGCGCTGTGTCCAGATCTTATCTTCACTGCGCACCTGTAGAGTGTACATGCCTTTCGGCAAATGGCTTACATTCAAAGTAGGTTGCGGATTGCGATTGACAGAAATTATTCTACCAAATTGATCCACAATTCTCAATTCACCTTCATTCGTAGGCAAATCGTCGATGCGCCACTGCAAGATATTCCGTACTGGATTCGGTGAAACACGCAAATCCGTCGTATTGACTTGAATGTTATTCGTACTCGTCAGCACGGTGTTGACATTCCAAGTTAGATCAATATCCGTACCGCCGTCGTCGATAGTAGAAGTAGCAGACTTAATACCTGGTTGGTGCTTCAATACAATGCTGAGTGTATCATTCATAATGCCTGCGCTGGTTGTCCAATCGGTAGAAAGACCAACGGGTTGATTATTTTCATCGAAATCATTGTAATTAACAGCATCAGCACGATTGTCTGCATTACCATCGCCCATCGGATCGGTGAAAAGCCCCTCCGACCAAGCGAAGAAAAACATGTGCTCATCGTCTTCCTCCATAATCTCTTCGGTGATGTCTTCATCTTCGATGGAATTGAGCAATTCGATGGTTAAGGTGTATTCGGTGTTTTCTACCAAATTGATTTCGCCAGAGACTTCCAAGTCCATCGGACCGGCACCGTCAGGATCAACAGCGGTGGCTGTGACCGGGTCGCCGCCGTCCACTGGTGTGAAGGTCAGCGTCACATCGGTGATGATTTCTTCCTCATTTTCGCAAGGCGGTGCATTCGGATCATCCACGACGTTGATATTCCAGGTCAGGTCAACATCCGTGCCGCCGTCATTGACGGTCGACGTGGCGGACTTCACACCCGGCTGATGCTTCAGGATCACCTGGAACATACCGCTGAGATTCATATCTTCGACACACTCGGTTGTCCAGTCGGTAGAAAGTCCCACCGGCAAGCCATTGCTATCGAAATCGTTGTAATTCACCATGTCATCGCGGTTGTCCACGTTGCCGTCGCCCGCCGGGCTGGTGAAAACTTCATCGTTGAACGCAAAGAAAAACATGTGCTCTTCGTCTTCTTCCATGATCTCCTCGGTGATGTCTTCGCCCTCAATAGAATTAAGCAGCTCCATAGTCAGGGTGTACTCGGTGCTTTCCACGAGGTTGATATCGCCATCGACTTGCAAATCCAGAGGGCCGGAGCCGTCGGGGTCGTTAGCAGTAGCGATGACGGGGTCGCCGCCGTCCACTGGTGTGAAGGTCAGCGTCACATCGGTGATGATTTCTTCCTCATTTTCGCAGGGCGGTGCAT
>WJLE01000038.1 GCA_014728655.1 Candidatus Uhrbacteria bacterium | reverse complement strand
GAAATTAGGTGATTTGCACCATTTGAGCGTTTTTCCGGCGTTGAGGGCGTTGATGACCTCGGCGCGGGTCATTTCGTTCATTTCCATTGCGCCGGTGATGGCGTCCTCGACGGTTTCGGCGGTGGGGGTTTCCCAGGTTTCGCCCATCTGGCCGACGTAGCCGTCGGTCATCGTGAGAGAGGTCATATCTGCGAGTTTGGGTGTGGCGATGGCGGTGTCTCCGCAGTAGTCCATTGCTTGCTGTTCGGTTGCACCGAGGGCCAGGGCCGCGTCGTAAGCCAAGGAAATAAGCTGGTCATTCTGAGGGTCTGGATTGCGCAGCGTTTCGTTCACCCCGGTGATTTGTTCCAGGTAATCGTTTTCCACTGCTGTCAAATCGTCGATTTCGCACTCCTCCAAAATCGCGGCTTTGAGTTGCTCTAGTCTCTCGTCCATTTTTGCCTCCCTAGTTTGTTGATATCACCCCATGTGTTTCTCAATTAATTCTATTATATACGATAATCGTATATTTGTCAAGACCCAAATAGACGAGTTTCGTATATCCGGCTTGGATTAATCTAGTACTATGGTGCTAATTGACACGCGGAGGCGACGCAAAAGAACAGAGTCTACCCATGGCTCAGCACATCGAACAGCGCTTGTGCGTGACGCGCAACCTCTGAACGTCTGCGGAGAGCGCCGAGCGCATTCCTCAGATTCTGTTCAGCTGGGTACTCGCCGAACCAGCTGTCGTTATCGATCTCATCAACAACGACAATCTCATTCCCGCCAAGCCACACGACCCATGGCTCGTGTAGCTCAGGATTGTTAAGGGGTGTTCCCACTCGCCCCTCAACAATAACGAACGTATCATGACCAAAATTCTTGTCCATCATCTTACACCTCGTTTTTGTTGGAGAGACATACGATGGCGCTAGGCAGAATACCAGTACCCCGGCTCCAGCTCGACTTGCTGCGGGAAGAACTGGTCGAACTCATTCTTCAGCGCATCGAGGCGGTCACCTAAGACGCCGATCTCGTCCTCGTCCTCCGTCGCGCCAGTATTTTCGCGCCGGTGCTCCCGGCGCGAGATCCGCTTGGCTACACGGATAAACTCGTATCCGGCACCGCTTGTGCCCTCACCCCAATCCAAAAAAGTAACTGGGATACATTCGCCATCAACAACGAGAAGGTCATAGTAGGCCTCCTCGCCGACCTCGAGCTCAACCTCACGGCCCCCTGGGCCCAACTCGAGGACGATAGCAAACGCCTCGTTTGCTACGTCCATCGCCGCGACCTTTTTGGCGTCGCGAATCAGGCGCAACGCCCGATTTCCAAGGCGGCGGGCGCTAGTGGAGGACTGCCAGGCCGCCTTCGCCATCTGCCAGTAGGCAGACAGGCGGCCATCTTCCTCGACGTCCTGGGTTATCAGGACATCGAAGTGGGAGATCCGCTCAAAGTTCACCCCGCGGCAGTCGCCGCCATTTTGCTGAACGGCGACTTGTGCCTCTTCGCCGCTCATTGCCAGCCCGCTCCTTCGAGCCGCCGCGCGCACTTTTGCCGTGGAAGTTGCTGATCCCCACTCAGCATATCGCACGTTGAGCGCCACGGCTCCTTCGAGTCTGTAACCGTGGCGATCGTCCATGTACTCACTTTCATCCGACCGAAATGGTAGCAGGCAGCGATCCCCCACCGACTCCATGGACTGCCAGACCATGTCGCGCGCTGCTTCACGCGGGATGGCATTGCAAAACTCACGCGACATTTTCGCCAACGCCGTTGGCGGCACATCATGGAACAGTCTGTATTCCGTGTTCCAACCGACCGCATATCCCCTGGAGGAGTATCCGGTCCAGAACCGGAATTCCTCATCCATGTATTCGCGATCTTCTTCAAGGCCTTCGTAGTCCACCATGACGGCCTCGACAGGAAAACCTGCTAGCGCCAACTCGACCTCGCCAGCTTGCCCCTCAGTCACTTCGTCCGCGAGGAACGCGATGGGGCCCCGCCCATCAGCCGGGGCTCCACCGTCGTCGCCGACGGGTCGCCCCACGATCTGACTAACCTTATCCTTATTTATTACCACTAATACCTGTACCATTGTGGCTTTGAGTTGCTTTAGTTTCTTGTCCATGATTTGTCTCCTTAGTATGTTTTGTGAGACTCTCCTGTTTGACCATTTACCCTTACATTTACTAGTATACCAAACTTTTACAGGTTTGTCAAGGGCTTTTAGGGGATTTCGGGGAAATTCGTAAAAACTCACCTAGCGTCTCGCACCACTGCGGAAACTGACGCACCTGTCCCGGTGTGACAAATACCGGCTCATCCGGCATTCGCCATGCCAGAACATAGCCACGTTTTTTATCCCAGTCAACGCCTGCCGCAATCGCTTCATAGCGCTCAATTTGTGCGGCTATATGTCCGGCAGCGATATTGCCTGTAAACCGCCCGCGCCGCTTCTGTTTGGCGAACTTGTATAATTCTTCAAGTCGTGCCATGCAGAAATCGGGAGTTTGCCACCAGTGCAATACAATGGTGAAGTGCGGATTTGCAAAACCTCTCACCAAGTTCACAGCACATCCCCCTTACTGGGCATAGCGGATGACCCAAATTCCGGCGGAAACTCATGGCCGTCGTCATCGCGTGCGCGCGACACTGGCCCAAACTCATATCCATCTGGCGCAGGAATGCCTCCGGGGTTAATAGGGGCCTTGCGTGTCTTCTCACGGTCGCTGGGCAGTAAGAGCTCTTGCCGATTTGCCCACAGGAAGTCGCGCCAGTAACGACGGCTCATCCAACACACAAGCAGCCCAACCACAGCGGTAAACTGAATAGCATTCACACCATAGGATGCACTGGCTCCCTGCGCACCCCCCTCACAAACAAACCAATAGCGGCCCGCGCCAAACTCAACTGCAACCGGCCAACGACCGGAGAGCAGGAGCCACGCTGCACCAAGGGACAGAAACAGCGCCGTCATGCTGTTGAAAATGCGGTGCCAATCATCGGCATCGCGCTTCTTGAAGATAATCCGCGTCAACGGAATGTGGCCCAACTTGGCAAGCGGAGGTCGGCCAACCACCAACCCATACGCCCCCATACCGAATGCTGCCCACAACCTAAAGTTAACAACAGCGATAACATAACCAATCAGCAGCGCCAAGTTTGCCGCATGCAACATCAGAAAAGCAATGACGATCTGTTGAAACGTCGATTTAACCGTGATCCTTTCAAATGTCCCGCCACGCCCGGCTCTCGCAATTGTGATGCCTTTCTTGCTCATCTGTCCTCTCTGTCCTCCTATTTCTATCTATATGAATTTGGTAAAATTATAGTTTTACACCCAAAAACACATACCTAATCATTTTCAGACGGACCGCCGGTGCAGTAATTGAGCACATCTAACTCAGTAGCGAGCTCGGCAGCGGCCTCGCCAAGCTGAGAGAGTAGGTTGTTGCCCATGCCCTTCCCAGTTCGCCTGTGTAACAAAGCGCGCGTATCGTCACGGTTCAGGCCATCACGATTGGCCACCATTGCCACAGCGATTTGTTGCGGCGTGAACTGTAGTCGTGGGCGACCTGGTGACGCGGGCTCGTCCATATCCAGTTGTCTGCGATCCATCTCTGGCCATTCTGACAAGATCGGCGTCGCCTGAGTCACGTGCTTGAGCTCATCCTCAAGAACATGTGCCAGCAGCACCTGTCGCCACTGCCCATTGACAATGAGGAAAGCGTGCCCCGGCGACACCAGAGAACGGTACGGATGAATGTCCAATCCCGGCGGCAGCAAAATGCCGGTATCGTACTGATCCGCCGTCCTCAGACATACAATGCAGTCTGAGAGCTGGCGCTTGGTCGCGCCCGCCAGCGTTGAGTCAGAGCCGAACATCCCAGTGGACGGCTGTTGTGTATCGCAGATCACGCGAATGCCGCACTCGCGCCCCTGGCTCACGATCATACTGAACATCCAAGCCACTTCTGGGTCACGTGTAAAACTATTGAACTCGGAGAAGAACAGATAAATCGGCGGGCCCTCATAAGCGTCGTTCTCAAGCAACTGATGATACCGCCGCTTGGCCTCCATATAGACCCAATAAATAGCCCGACGCGCGCTCTCCTGGTCGTAGGCCAACGGACCGACCTGTCCAGGGATACCGCGCAACTTGCGCAGGCCCGCGCCGTGCTTACCGTCCACCAGGACGATGCGAGACGGATTTTCTGGACGGTCCCGCATCTGGTAAGCGAGCCAACAGTCGAACCAGTTCTTTCCGCTTCCAGTCACCCCGCCGACCAAAACGTGATGCACAATCCCGCTGTGCACCTTATCATTGCCGAATGTCACGGTAACGTAGTCGCCGTAACTATCAGGTCCGGCGACCCAGCGCCCGGCACGATTGGCCGACTCCAACACCTGTGTTGGCAGCGTGTTGTGCGGCACGCT
>WJLE01000004.1 GCA_014728655.1 Candidatus Uhrbacteria bacterium | reverse complement strand
GTGTATTTGGCAGACGCAAGCCATTCCACGCTACGTTCATGATCCGAACGGGGGCATCCAACGCTACAACGACTTACTCGTCGTTGGCGGAAGCTGGATCGATGACGAGGGCAACCCTACGAACGATGCGGCCGAAGCCGTCGCGCACCCCCTAGCCGGAATGAAGGTCATCGACTGGAACCGGACGAACATCAATCGGTTTTACTTCGGCCCAACCGTCGGACTCCTGACCCTGACCACCTTGGTCATCGCGTTCGGGATCACGGCCCTTGGTGTCGCAGAGGAAAGCCGCGCACTGTTCGATATGGGTGCGCTCCTACTACTGCTTGTACTGGGATTCCTCCACTTCGTCCTCACGGTTGCTGCGTGGGTGGTTGACAAGGGCTCCAAGCTCCTGGAAACCATCGCAACGGTGGCAACGCACCAGGCCTTCCTCCCGTTGATCGGCATCACCGCGGAAAACATCGATCAGCAGATCGGTAAGGTGAACCTGGTGGAGGAGGAGCTGCAAGCCGAACGGATCCGGGCCGTGATCCCAAGGATCCTGATGGCATTGGCACCGATCTTCATCGTACTGCACGTCTGGATCGGACCGTGGATGTATCACGTAGCCGCCACCTTCGCACTGGTGGCATTCGTCACCGGATGGGTGCTGATCAAGGCCGGCGGCGCACTCGAGGAACAGCTCATCCGCTACCGCCTGGCGCGGTTCCTGCGGTATGTCATGCCCAGCATGGCCGTCCTCACCATCATCTGGGAGATGTGGCCGGATGATCCGCGCAAGGACATCATCCGCCAGCAGTACGCTACATTCCTAAACCTGTTGTTTGGACAGGACTGCATCGCCGTGGACCATCACTGGTGGGCCAACCTCTGGTTCCTCTTCATCCTATTCGGTGCGTTCGGCTTCCTGTTGTACATGCTGAAGCTCACCTTCACCAAAGCGTTTACGGAGGCACCGGAATGGTTCAAAAAGGTGGTCTACGGAGCATTCCTGTTCGGATTCACCAGCGTCCTGATCTGGATGGCGGGAACCGTCACGCATCTGGTATACGACGCTGCGGGGAAGGAACAGATCTGCTCCTGGTTTACACCGGCCACCAACCCCACCACACCGCGCAAACTGCCTCAGTGGTCCTGGAACGGTAAGCAGCGCACATCCACCTCGGATGAAGGCATCGACCGCGTGCCCATGAGCGAATGGGACACGGAAAATGCTTCGGACACCCCTTCGGGTCCGTCCGGGAGGAAGACCGTCATTCAGACGGGCGACCCCCACACATCCACCCAAACGGGATCGCGCCGGGCCTCCGTTTCGGCCTCCGAATCAAACTGCCTCCCCGACTTCGTGGCAGCCTACCGGAACCGCTTTGGAACCGATCCCCCCTGCGTACCTTAATTCGGGTTTGCGGGTGTGCGGGTTTGCAGGATTCTGTCCTGCTTCTCGCCCCCGTAGACCTTCTACTTGCGACACCCATTCAGCCTTTAAACAGCTGGGTGGGTGTCTTTGTTTAGGCTGTTAGATTGTTAGGCGGTTAGGCTTGCACTGTCGACGAAGGGTCGTTAGATCGTTAGGTAATTTTTGGATATATTGGCTTAATACAGCCATAATTCTGAACGACAACCCATAACCTATCGCCAATAACCCGGTTGTTGCCTCAAAACCTACTTCCCGAAGTGCCAACCCTCCTTGACAAAATCGTCAAAACATGCTTTAATAGGAGGTCCTGAAAACCGCCTTTACGGGGGTGCTAGGGACCGTATTCCTAAATGGATACATCAAAACGCACCCTCAAAACCAAAGACAACAAGGAGATCGAATCATGAGATTCATCCTGCTCACCCTGTGCGTATTGGCCCTCGTAGGCTGCACGCACACGTACCAGTCCAGGAGCGACCTCGACGAGCGCCTGGCCGACCACAACGCGCGGTCCGGCCTGCGGAAATCCCACAACGAGTCGTATGCGAAACGGCATCGTCCGTCGCAATACGAACGCTGCCTGGAACGGCTGAACGGCGCAGAACGCGCCGAGGAGATCTGCGAGGAGTACGTGCTCGCGAGCAAGCCGAACGTCGACGAGCGTTGCGACGACTGCGTCGACAACCCCTGGTACACCACGCCCTTCAACAACCCCTACAACAACTACTACTGGAGGTAATCATGCGACACATCCTCATCGCCATCCTGATCATCATCACGACCGGCGGATGCGCCGCACAGACCTACCAGTACACGGAGCGAACGCCGGATGGCGTCTATCAACGCGACGTGAACAGGGGTGCCTTCCACAGCCACGTCAGCGAAACGTGGGACAGTAAGGAAGAGTATGAGGACTGCTTGGCCACGGTGAATCGTCGCCAACTCGGTGGCCTCACAGCCGATGAGTATTGTCGCCGTCAGACGAACTCTGACCGGCGTCAGCAGACGCAGTCCAGTAACGGCGTGGCTCCGGGAGGACCCGGCTACACGGTGGCTCCAATGGGTGGAGCTCTCCCTGTCACGGGGATGGGCGCCTACCCCATGCCCATGCTCCAAGCCCCTCCCGGGCAACTCGACTACGAGGGCACACAGACGGACTACGTCTACAGCTCCCAGGTCGAGGCGGCACACCGCCGCGCCACCGTGGTCCCGAGCGGCCGCGAATCCGACCTGGATGCCACCATGCGACAGGTCAGCCAGGATCACAACGCGCTCGAGGCCCACAAGGCCGACGAGCACAGGCACTGATCCCACCGCCCCTGCCTCCGGGCTACACAGCCCGTCGCAGGCAGGGGCAACCCGCCTCACTCCTCCGCATCACTGCGGAAGGTAACGACCATGACAGACCGGACAACCAAGTCCCGGCTGTCAACGGCCGGGCACAGGAGAACCCTCATGAAGTACATCCCCTTCATCGCAATCGCAATTATCAGTCTCATGACCCTGGCCTGCGCCGGCAGTCGCCACGAACCGAGCAACGCCTCGGATCTGGAAGGCGCGCTCGAAGATGCCCTAGAGCATCTAGAGCATAACGAAGCACTCGAAGCGCGCCTCGAAGCCATCGAGTCCGGCAAGGCCGAGCGCGAGCGCTCTGCAACCGAGATCGTGGAACGGGTCTATGCCGAGGCCAAGGCCAACGGCATGTTCGACCCGGAAGAGGACGTGGACGCCACAGAGCAGAACGGTGGAACCAAGGAGCCCCCTCCAAAGGTCCCGGCCGTGAATCCCATGCGTGTCCAACGCCGTCCGGCCGTGAATCCTCGTGTTTGCGGCATGACCGGCCCGAGTGTGGGCTACCTGTTCCAGGACATGATGCAGGCCAAAGCGGCAGCCAAGCGACAGCTCGGATGCAATCGGTCCTGCCAGTTCATGGTGAACACCACGAACAGCTACATGTCCATCCGGGTCAACCGGAGGGCCGTGACCATCTGCCAGGGCAATGTCCCGGCCGAGGTCGTACCCACCATGCGAACCGCAGGAACTTCGAAAATGGTGGAGGCGGTCAGCGTCGCGCCCCCACAGAGCGTGGTCGTGATCGGCAAGTTCGTGAGGATGTCA
Source organism: Candidatus Uhrbacteria bacterium (assembly GCA_014728655.1). Classification (GTDB taxonomy): domain Bacteria; phylum Patescibacteriota; class Patescibacteriia; order 2-12-FULL-60-25; family 2-12-FULL-60-25; genus 2-12-FULL-60-25. Next base: position 7,142 of record WJLE01000004.1, on the reverse strand, counting down.
CCATCCTTCGAAATCGAATTGCACGATCAGGCTGCCTTCGGACAGCCGTTCATCGCGCATTCGAAGCAGCGGTACTCCAGCGTTTTCCCCACGGGAACGCTGGGTCGCCAGCAGCTCGTTGCTGCGACCTACCGCTAACGCCCCTTACACCAACCCCCTCGCCCGTCCGGGATTCCTTCCCGGGCGGGTGTTTGTTTTCGATCGATTGCGGATTGAAGCGTACGAAATACGGATGTTGGTTTTGGATTTGAGGGACTGATGAACACTGAACCGTATCATGGGTCGGTGAGACTGAATGAGAGGTCACGATCAAGGATGATAAGGATCTATCAATCCGGATGAAAGCCATCCAGCGATCAAAACAGATTTATCCGCTGACAGCGCAAGCTTCATTTGCATCGGATTTCGCCCTATCGAATCAGATCCACCGAGCAGTCATCTCGATCAGTTCCAACAGTGCAGAGGGAGATGACCGAAACAACAATAAAGCATCTATTCATTTATTTAGATGTAAAAGGATCCACGGCAGAAGTGCGAAGTCAGCGACATCTGGCACGAGCGTTAAAGGATGTAGCGGATACACGCCTGTGCGAGCTGGACCGTCACCGAGGTGCCGGATAAAGAAATCGTCGGTTGCATTCGTTATCTAAACAAGTATTTTTATAAATTCCAATTCGTAATACAAAACGAAAACCCTGCGTGATGCAGGGTTTTCGTTTTCGCTGCGCAGCGAACAATTAGTTGACAACGGAGTTGATGATGGATCCGAGGACGAAGTTCGAGATGGCAAATGCGGCAACGACAATGATTAAGCCAATGATAGCGTTACGCAGCATGGTTTGCGCCTTCTCCACCTTTCCACTATCCCCACCTGCCGTCATCCAAAGGAATCCGGCATAGAGGATCAGCACCAGCAGAAGAATTCCAAGGAATCCCAGGACCACATTAATGATCCGTCCGATGATGGTTGGCAGATCCTGCGAACCGGTCACACCCGCGCTCGACTGCACCGACTCGGTATAGCCTTGCGCACGCGTGTAAGGGTTATCCTGTGCCATCACTGCCAACGGAAGCGTCACACTTCCGGTCGACGCGATGGACGTCAGTAGGAACTTTAATTTACGTGTCATAAGTTGTTGATTCGGTTAGGCGTCAGACGTCAGATGAACCGCTTTGAATTTCGATGATCCGGTCGACCACGAAGTTCGAAATCGCATAGGCCAGTACGACGATGATCAGGCCGATAATGGTGTTACGCAACATCGTTTGCGCCTTCTCGACCTTGCTACTGTCCCCACCGGCCGTCATCCAAAGGAATCCAGCATAGACAAGGAATGCGAACAGGATCACCCCGACCAGACTTAAGGCAATGCCGATGATCCGACCGATGAGAACCTCTAAGCCCGGGGACTGCTCCAATCCCGCAGGTGCTCCTGCGGTCTGTAACCCCGATTTAAGTCGATCGGTAAACCCCTGTGCAAGTGCTGTGCGCGGGATAAGGACCAGGCCCCACACCCAGCAAGCGGTGGTTAATCGGTGAAGGAAGTTCCAATGCATAATCGTATGATTGATTTCGAGCCTATCGTACCGGTTCCTACACCGGCGTACCGGTGGCTTCTCCGGTGACTTCAGACAGCGCATCGAGAACATAGGTTGCGATGGCGAACGATGCCGCCACCACGACCAGACCGATAATCGCATTTTTGATGGTATCCTGTGCCGCCTTCACCTTGTTCGTATCCCCCTGGGCGAACATCCACTGAATGCCGCCCCAGATGATGAGTAGAAGGAAAAGCGCACCAAAGATTCCAAGTAATGCGTTTACGGCCGTTCCGATGAACGCAGGAATACAGCCACCGGGTTGCTGCCGGCAAGGAAGGTTCGTGGTAAACCCGGCACGACCCGCCGTCTCTTGAAGTCCGGTATTATCGGAAGTGAATCCTTGCGCCTGCACGGAACCAAGCGGTGCGAACATGCCACACAGCAAGAGCCCGAATACGAGCGTCAAACAAACTTTCGATAAAGACATCATGATTTAATCAAGAGACGGACGGATCCGTTAGCCGTCAGCGGTTGCGTTGACGAGCTGGCCAACCACGAAACTCGTGATCGCCCAAGCGGACAAAATAATCGCCAGACCGATGATACCGGAAACGATTAACTTACGAGCAGCTGCAGTCTTCTCTTCGTTCCCGCCGGAAAGCATGTACTGGAATCCACCGATCAACACGATGATCACGGCGATAATTCCGAGGAACCCAAGTGCAACGTTGATGAGACGGGAAACCGTCTGGCGGACATCGCCACCTCCGAGCTTCAAGCCACTATCCTCGATCGCAGTCACCCCAAGGTCGTCCTGGTTGAGCGATCCTACCTGCGCATGCGTCAGGCTTGGAAGCGCGACGGCAACGGCGACGGCCAGCGTGGCGAGCAAGCTCACCCATTTTTTTGTACGTTGTGTCATGACATGAGTCACCTCCTTTCGTTTGTTTGATAATCCATAGTGTACCTGTTTTTTACAAACCGGTCGAGAAATCGGTCAACCATCACGTTCCCGCCGGAATATTTGTCAATCCGATCAATGCATCGACCAAATAGTACGACAACACGATTACGATGACTCCCACAACCGCATAGATGATCTGCTGCTGCGCTTTTTGCGCTTGTCCGGAATCTCCACGGGCCGTCATCCATAAAATACCTCCCCAGATGAGATAGAGCATGAACAGCGCTCCGGCCAAACCGGCGATCCAGCTGATAATCGAACCGACGATCTGTGGAACGGACCGATTCCCGAGAGGGTTCAGGAGTTGCTGCCGCTGTGCCGGACGCTGCTCACCCCCCTGCTCCGTAACCTGTGTGGACGTCGCTGCCGTACCGGAGCTCTTTCCGCAACAAACCTTCCCACCGGTACACGGATCCAGCTGTGAATCACCCATGCTCGTTTCGCCGGTGCCGCAATTCTGTTTACAGGAAGCATTCTGCACACCCTTCAACGTTCCTAATCCTTTGCAGAGTTCGTCATGACGCTGGAAGTAACAGATCTGACCCCCGTCACAACGGACCTCGCTGTTGGTCAAATTTGTGATCTCCGTGGCATCGAAATAACTAGGCGGTGCGCTATCCGCGCACTGCCCTTGTAACCCGGGCTGAACGTTGTCCGCCGCATCCTCGCAGCTTGCCGCAAACGTGTGTGTGGCCGAAAACGTCCCCAGAGCGGTCAAGCCGATGACGAGAAAAAGGCGATGAAGACGGTAAGGGATGCGCATAGCGTTAATTCGTGGCAAGGATGGCATCTATGATCGCCGCAACGAACATGTACGCCAAAAAGATCAGACCGATCCCGATTGCGGCATTCACCATAATACTCCGTGCCGTCGTCACCTTCCCCGACTCCCCTCGCGACGTGATCATCATGATGCCGCCGTAGATAAACATCGCCAAGGCGATGGATCCGGAGATCCCGGCAAACGCAGCGATGACGTTGCCGATGATTTGCTGAATACTGGCTCCACCTAATGGATCCGGAAGCGTCTTTGGCGTCCCCTCCGGCGCAGACTCGGCATCTCGCGCGGATTCACCGCCTGAAGCATCGTCGGAGGTAGGACTTTTTGTATAGCAACACTTTTTTGACCCCGGACAAGGATTTTCCCCGGATCTTGGAATAATCGCGTACTGTGACGTATCACAATCTGACTCATCTCTGCAGGCATAATTCGTGTATACGGCCTGCGCCTCCGAACCCAAGGACGCTCCGGCAAGTTCTGCGCGCTGCGCCATCCCTGTACAAGCATCATCCCCTTTTGGAATCACGCAACCGGTTCCCGCAGGACACGTGACACTCGAATTTAAATAGGATCCCCATCCCGGCGTACTGGGAGATACAAGGATCTCATCACTGCCAAGATTGTTTACCGACTTACATTCGGATGGAATATTGATCGACGGATCCAGACACCTATCACCTGCAGCAGGTCCTGAACCCTCTCCTGCTCTCGCATCGACACAGCAGACAGAGCCTACTGCACAGGGCTCTTGATCACTACCCATGTGTGTAACCTGTATGAGAGGCACTTCGTCTCCCACCTGACAGGTCGGACGACAGATCGATCCTTGACGACCCATCTTGTCGGCAATGTGATTACACAAGGCCGTACTTTTTTGTAAGCAACACCAAATAACATCTCCATTGATCGCTTGACATTGTGCATCCCAACCGGTGCCGGCAAAGGCTCCCTTTCTCCTCCATTGCTCCGCCAATAACCCGTCCGAATTGCATTCAACATCACCAGCGAGTGGACATAGTGTCCAAACAGCACTTAAACCATTTGAACTGGCCTCACGATAACAGGTGTCTGATGGATTTCTCCAATCCTGTGCACGAACAATATACGGATGCAGAAATCCTGATAGGGCCATCATTGCCATGGTAAGCACGGCGATTCGCATTATGGACAACATACGTAGTTACTTGCTCCGGGGCACTGCCCACGTACACAACCCTTCCGTTCCACCTCTTCTGCGATCGCAGTCTCATCACCCGCATCCGCGGTCAGGAACTGACAACTCATCCCCTGCGTCTCCTCGGTGTTCCCGCATTCGATCTCATCACGGGTCCCGAGTGCGGATCCGATAAAAGCCTGTTGAGCAAAACGGACGAACACGAATGCGCCTAGGATGAGCACCATGGCGATCGTGGACTGGACGAGCATCTTCTGTGCCTTTTGGACCTGTCCGGTATTCCCACCGGCGGTAAGGTACAGGAACCCGGCATAGACGAAGATCGCCAGGAACACGGAGCCGGACAGTCCGATGAGCAAATTCGCAAAGCTTGCAGCCGTGGCCACGATGTCATCGAGCGTACACTGCCCGGTCTGGATACAGGCCGGTAAAATCAGCCCGCGCTGCGTTCGTGTGATATTCGGATCCTGGGTTGCCGCCTCTGCAGCAGCCGGTGGCGAAACACCCACGCCCGGCACACAACAGGAACGGACATAACCTGCAGGCAAGTCTCCACCTTCATCGCAACCGGCCTGGATGCACTGCGTGTTATAGGCATCGGAATCCACTTCCACAACCTGACAGTTAAAAACCTCCTCGGTGATGCCGGCGTTTTCATCCAGCAGGGAAAGGCCGCTCTGATCCCCTTCCACCAATGCAACTTCAAAACAGCTAAGTGATTCCGGAATGATCTCCAGTTCCGTACAGATATTTAGGATCACGTTGCACTCCTCCCCTTCGGGGCACTGATCATCGGATTCGCAGTAGGAATCCAGATCCAGTTCCGCGTCGCAGCAGATCGTATCCGGCGCGCACTCCACGGTGTTCGAGTAGCTCCCCTGCGCCAACGGCGTTGCCCGACAAAAATCGGATGCGACCAGACGTTGCAGCATCGTACTACGATCCGCATAGCCACGCTCCTGCGCGTAGGCATCATTCACCACGCTCGTTCCCACGTCCAGACATCGCATGGGCCGCTCGGTTTCATCCGACGCTCCCTCCGGATACCCCGGGCAGGCATTCCCCGCCGCAGGACGACCGCCGTTGATGTAGCGGGCGTATTCCGCCTCCTTGGACTGCGGATTCAGCTTGGTCAGGTCGCAACAGTACTGCCGGTCCGGGCAACGATCGATGGGCTGTCCGACTCCACCCCTTGCCGGAACACCGTTCCCAACGCAAATGGCATTCGGATCATTATACGGAAGCAGGACACGTTCTCCGGACAGGTACGTCTGGAACTGAGCGTTCGGGATGGCATCCGCAGGCACACAGTCATAGTTGTCCCAATTATGGGTTCCATCTTCGGGAAGATCCGCAGCACACGCAGAACCGATCGCCGCCTGCTTTGGAGCTTCACAACAGCCATACGTCGGATTTGCACAACGAACACCGATCGTGGTTACAACATTGGACTGCGTCAGTGGCGTGCAGATGTCCGGATTACTCTTCTCCGCACTGGAGGCCGGACGGCAACGACGATCCGTATTTGCCGGATCACAAGCCGGGTCAAACGCGCACTGTCCCTTTTGCGTGGACGGGTTGATGTTCTTACATCTTTTCGGCGACGGACAGTCCGCATTGGTCTCACACCCCTGTGCGGCTTGCGCAGCACAGCAACGCGTCCCCGGATCATTCACGCAAAGCGTTTGGGATTCCGCTTCCGAGAAGCAGTAGGACCCCGGATTGGTGATTCCGGAAAACTCCGGGATCACGCAGCGATACTGGTTTGCCAGCGGAGCGCTTTCCGCCAAGGACCCAGTCGGTTTCACAGAACCGCAGGTATTGGTTCGACGCTTGGCACAGACGTGCCGGCTTGCGGAAACCTGCGTGACGAACTGATCCCCCGCGGAGACCTTTAGCTTGCCCGTACTGATATCAATCGTAATCGGCACCTGCTCGGTAATTTCGTATTGACCGCCGGCAATCAGTCCATAGCTTGCACAAAGCCCCATCTGATCCTGATTCCAATTATCGAGCACTGCATTAAGGGCGGAATTCGTATTAGCCGTAATGTCGACGGCCACATACTCCCCGCTAAACGCGTTGTAGTAGGGACGCGTCATGATGTACGCAGCCGGACTGGTGCCATCCGGTATTTCCAGGCAGAGCCCTCCACGCGCCGCACCGCCGAAAACCCGGCACTCCTGATCCGCATTCATCCGCGTTGGCGGAATCACGCAAACAGGCTTCTTATTCTCAGGCCAGCCGGGCTCCACCGTATCCAAAAATGCACAATGGATATTCTGTTCCTCCTGCCCTTCGGCAAACGTCGTCGTTTCAACGCTGGCATAAAATTCCGAAAACACCCCGGTCACGCAATGATCGTCGCGGAAGCATTCCACCTGCTTCAGATTCTGGAACTGATCCTGCGATGGATCCAGATTTTGCTCCCCGTCACAGGCTTCGATACAATCCGCGCGACAGTCCCCATTCCCCGGTGTCAGCGAAATCCACGTCTGACTGGATGCTGCCGGAGAAGAGCACTCAAACACACAACGTGCGCCCGTACTCCCGCCATAGTCACGTTCATACGCACGAACCAGACGCTGCGGATCACAGAGATCCCCTCCGTAATTCTGATTGTACGCATCCAAACAGCTCTTCCCGGCAACCGGGGCGCGAAGCAATGAGGCACCCGTTTC
>WJLE01000037.1 GCA_014728655.1 Candidatus Uhrbacteria bacterium | reverse complement strand
GATCCGGGAAGGCCGGATTCCCGTTTTCGATCAAAATGCCATCCAATCCCGGCTTTAACGCTACCTTGTAATCCACCTCAACGGTGGAGCTGCCGAGATACTCAACAGGACGGAACACGAATGTCCGCCGATCATCCGTAAACCGGACGCGCACGCGGTCGGAGGTCAGCGCCTGTTCCTCACCGGCATCCAGTCGATAGATCTTGATTGCCGCGTCATTCAATCCTTCCGTGACATCATCATCGCTCCGATCCTCTGGTGTTCCGTTATCGTTGTAATCCGCGATAATCGAATCCAGCTTCATAGGCTGCTTGAACGTAATGATGATCGAGGTGTTTCGAGCCACGTCCATGGCATCCCGCATCGGATAATGTGTTTCGATGATGCCGTTTCCAAGCGCTCCGGCTGCCGTGGAGAATCCCCCACCCGGCACAAGCCCATCTCCGCGAACTCCACCTCCAAATCCGCCGTCCGCAAAGAACCCGAGGATAAACTGTGTAATCGCAAACGCCGCCACGATGATGAGTAACCCAATAATGCCGTTCCGGATCCACTTCTGCGCCGTGACCACTTTCTCGGAATCCCCGCCCGCCGTCATCCAGAGGAACCCGGCATACAGAATGATGATAACCAGAATAATCCCGAGAAGACCGAGAAAGACGTTGATCAGTCGGCCGATGATCGTAGGAAGGTCGTTTGGAGTCTGAACCCCGGCGGCTTGCTCCACATTCTGTACCTGCTGATTTGCATCTGAGAACTGTGCAAGTGCCGATGTATCCGGTAGAAAAACAAAAAACGCCGCAAGCAAAAAGACGGCGACGATAGACGCATAACGAAAACGGTTTACACCGGTTCGACGGGTTGTAACGTTCCGAAGCATGGGACGGAAGCGAGCGTCTTCGATGATCTATTCCGATGCTGTAAGAAGACGCAGGACGACTGCGCGGACACGATCTCCGTCCGCGCGGCCCTCCACCGCCTTCATCGCTGCACCCATCACCTTTCCCATTCCATCTGGAGTCGTAACCCCAGAGGCTTCCACCGCCTGTTTTACAACTCGCTCCAGCTCCTCATCGGACATGGCTTCCGGCAAGTAGCGTTCTACCACCTCCAACTCCGCCTTCTGTCGTTCAAGCAGATCCGCACGTCCGGCTTTTTCAAAATCGGCAAGTGCATCGGTATACTGCTTCTTCATGGTCTTCAGCACCGCTTGTACCGCCGCATCATCCAACTCCGCTCCGGTTTCGATCTGCTTATTCTTTAATGCCGAACGAACGAGCCGGAGCGTTGAAAGCTCCAACTCGTTCTTGGATTTCATTGCCGACGTATAATCGGCTGCAATGCGTTCAGCGAGGTTCATGAATGATCGGCATGTTTAACGACGTCGGTACTTGCGCTTTGGGTCTTCCTTGAGCTGACCCGTCTTCGCGAGATACTCGTACTCTTCCTTCTTGGACTGCCGACGGAGCGCACTCGAACGCTGTTTATTGCGATTCGGTTCGTCCGTGCGGAAACGGATCTTCTTTGATTGAAGGCCCCTGCCGCTTTGCTGGTACCGTCGTTGAAACCGTCTGATCAGAGCATCAAAGCTCTCACCCTTTTTACGATTCACTTCTACAGACAGATGTCTTCAACTCCTTTCTATAAGATGTTATTCAGAAGCGGACATTGAGGTTTCACGGATCGACGGATCCGACCTCAACGTCGCGATCAAATCCTACCCCCTTCTCCGCTTAACGTCAATGTTTTTGGAGTTTAGAGTGTGTGGGTTTTTTGGGGTGTGGGGTGTTGGGTGTGGGGTGTGGAAATTTGATCAAAAAATGAGTTGAAAAAAGGGAATTGGCGATTGATTTGAGCGCTAACTAAGTGCTAGGGGCTAAGAGCTAAGTGCTGAACGTTGATCGTTGAAAGCTTATACGGAAGTGCAACGAACACCCCTTTACCATACTGAAATGACTAAATAAACGCTGTGGATCTCTTTAGATTCCACACCCAGCGCTTTAAACCCAAAGACCTACAGACCGGACTTACGGACCCATGGACCTACTGGCTCACGGACCGAAAAACCTAGGAACCTACAGAACCAATGGCCTACTTCAACTTTTTCTCAATCTCCGAAACGATCTTCTTCGCATCCACGGTTTCCTGTGTCCCCGCATCCATATCCCGGATGATGGCCGTCCCGTCTAGAACCTCCTTTTGACCAACGATAATGGCCCACTTCGCACCTCGTTTATTCGCGACTTCCATCTGAGCCTTAATCGCATCCTTACTCAACGAACAGGCCGCACGGATCCCGTTCTTCCGAAGTTCCTCAAAAATGGCAAAAGCTTTCTTACGACCCTGATCCCCAAGCTGCGCCACATAGACATCGTATTGATCCATCCCCTGCGCCAGCTCCGGCTGATTTGCTCGCATCACAGCCGTGACGCGTTCCACACCCAGTGAGAACCCGCAGGCCGGTGTGGGCTTCCCTCCAAGGGTTTCCACAAGACCGTCGTATCGCCCTCCGCCGCCCAATGCAAGCTTCGCCGTGTCCGGATCCTCTGTGACCGGGAAAATCTCGAAGACCGTTTTCGTGTAGTAGTCCAATCCGCGAACCAGGTACGGATCCAGCTTATAAGGCACATTCATCTCGTCCAGATATTCCAAAACCAACATGAAATGCGCCTTAGATTCTTCGTCCAGCCAATCCACGATCTGTGGTGCCTCTACTTTAAGTTCATCCATCACCGG
>WJLE01000036.1 GCA_014728655.1 Candidatus Uhrbacteria bacterium | reverse complement strand
GGGGTCAGGCCTGATCGCGATTTTTAGTTCGTCCAATTGCACGAAAGTACAAGAGGACGATTGGTGCGTTTGTGGCTGCGCCCCGAAAGGCACGAGTTGAGCGCCAGTGATCCCGTTGGGGACATGACTCTCATTGCCACCTCACCCAGGTTGCTACAGCATCTGCAGGATCGCCATTTGACCGGGATCCCGCTGAATCACCGCCGCTTTTGAGCAACGGGTATTCTGACGGAAGATCTCCGTGCTGACGAACAGATCCGTCTGATCACGCCTCAGATTCTGTCCTCGGGCTTGCAGGACTACGATCCGACCGCGGATCACCGGAAGACTCAGGGTGAACCGTGCGGCATGATCCACGTATTCCACACCGATCCGATCAAAGATCTGCAGTTGTTCGCGGATCCGGTCGTGACTGTACCCAAGAATCGCTGGCCACGTTAGGACCGACTGCTTCACCTCACGGGGCTTCAGACGGCTAACCGTTTCGAAGTAGTCATAGTTCGACGCAATCGTCTCGTGCTCCAGGCCGAGGATGGCCGGGAAACGCTTGATCAACTTGCCGATCTCCGAATACGTGAATGCACGATCCATGAGTGCATGCATCCGGTCCATCGTCACGTAGTCCGTGCACGTGATGCACGAAGGGCGGCGATGCAGGATGCCAACTGCCTCACTCCGCGATAAGCCATACAGGCTAATCAGCAGGAAGAGGAAATCCCGTACGTTCTCGCCTGGCACATGTGCGAAGCGCTGAGCGATCCTGGGATTGATGCCATAGTGTGTTGCGACGTTTTGTAACGTTTCTTTACCAAATTGCTGCAAGGTATACCTCACTTGTGAAAGGAACAAAACTACCCGAGGGTAGCACACTCAACATGCCATAACCTGAGTAAAAAATCAAGTAAAAACACCCCGTTGAACGGAGTGTTTTTGAACTGGACTGGAACGTTTACTTCAACGTCGCCTTTCCACCCGCTTCTTCGATCTGCGTCTTGATGGTTTCCGCTTCGTCCTTTGGGGCGTTCTCCTTGATAACCTTTGGAGCACCATCCACGATATCCTTTGCTTCCTTGAGGCCAAGACCCGTTGCACCACGGACTGCTTTGATGACGCCGATCTTATTTGAGCCGGCTTCCGTGAGTTCCACGGTGAATTCCGTCTTCTCTTCGGCGGCATCACCACCGGCTACACCTCCTGCCACAACGGCAACCGGAGCGGCAGCGGAAACGCCGAACTTCTCTTCGAGCACCTTTACGAGCTCCGCGAGGTCGAGCACGGACAACTGTTCCACAGACTCGACGATCTTCTTAAACTTTTCAGGGACTTCAACGTCCTTCTTTTCTTCAGCAGCTGGAGCCTCTTGCGCCTCCTCCTGCTTCTTTGCTTCGTCTGACATATCTAATTGTGAATTATGAATTTCGAATTATGAATTGAGCGACTTGTCACGTTCTGCGTGATTAGGAATCGGACTGCTCGGATTCCTCTGTCTTTGCTGCTTCCGGAGTAGATGCTTCCTTCTTCTCTTCCGTGGAGGCATCCGCTTCCTGTTCGGGTGCAGAAGGTTGCGCCGCGGTTGCATCTGCAGATTCCGTAGATTCCTGCGGCTCCGGTGCTACCTCTACAGGTGCACCTTCTGCCTTTTCGCGCTCTTCCTTAATCGCGTTCAGAACACGAACGAAGGCGCTGACCGGTGCATACATGGTACCAACAACCGTCCCAAGCAGTTCGAGCTTGGACGGCAGTCTACTCAATGCCTCCACCTGTTCCCGGGGAACCACGGCTCCGTCAAAGATTCCGCCAAGGATCTGAACGGATGTTGTTTTAGACATGTCCCCCAGTACCTTTGCCGGAGCGATCTCGTCCTCAACGCCAAAGGCAAGTGCGAACATTCCATCATACTGCTTGGTGTCGACCTCGAAACCCGCTTTCTTCGCTGCCTGCGTCGCAAGCGTTTTCTTGGCCACAACATAATGGACGTTCGCTTCGCGCATCTTACTGCGCAATTCGTCGACTTGTGGAACGGTCAGACCGCGATAATCTGCAAAGGCAACGGACTTGGCGTCCTTGAACTCCTTGACCAGTCGGTCCAAGGCCACCTGCTTTTGTTCACGTGTTTTTGCCATAAGTTTGCTTTCGACTATCGGCTCACGGCGATCAGCAGTGAGCTGAAGGCCGGAAGCTGTACGTCATGTGAATGAATCGACCTTTAATAAGAAACACCCGCGAACATGTCCTGCGGGCGTAATACTCGATACGAGGATCGAATCACGTCGCGCCTATGAAGGGTGATCGGTTTAATCCCACACTTACAACGAACGTGTTGAGTGTTGGACCCTACGGTCTTTGGACACGAGTCTTCAGATGTTGGCTGCATCTTATGGGAAACCCCTACTTTTGTCAACAGTGTTAGTCTTGGACAGGTGATGGAAGGGTACGTATACTTGACACACTGCATTGCACGTGGTCAGCTGGTCTATCCGAAAGGATGCTCGTTGAGCCAAAAATCCGCACTTTCAGAACAAACCAAGAAACAGTTGCGAGAACTCGTTTACCTCGAAGTTCCCTGCGCATTTGAATGCGACGAAGAACTGGAATGGATCCTATGGGATGCCATGGACTACGCGTTTGCAGAACAGGGTCAGGATCTCTCCACTCCGGAGCTTCGGATGATCGCCATGATCCTCGATGTCCTACGTGATAACGAAGATGAGGCGGAGCTGGGGCGGATCTATACGCTTCAGCATCTGTACTTCAAGCAACGACGCGGCGTAGAGCTCCTGGAGCTCGAACCCGTTGCCGAATACAAGCGGCGCAGCACCATGCACTACCTGATGATGCGGAACGCCCTGGGCGTCCTGGCACTGGCCTGGCACGTCATCACGGATCCGAACATCCAGCTCAGTCCGGATGCACTCATCACGCAGTTACATGCAAAACACCCGAGCCACTAGAGCCCGGGTGCTTTTTTTGTTTTATCAGACGAGATCGGATCCAGACTACGATGAATAGATGCGGGTACCACGAAATGCACTGCCGTTTATCATCTTGGTAACGTTCGCCAAATCCTTCCCCGCAACTAACACCTCCATTTTCTCTTTTTCTGCCAGTTTGGATGCAATGGGGTCAAAGGGCGCATTCGCTCCGGGCTCCCATGTACTGCCAACGATTTTACGAAAGTCCTTCCAAGCGATTGCTGTGATCTTTTTAGCGCCCTCATGGAGATACGGATCCCTGTCGTACACGCAGTCGATGTTCGATAAATTAATCACCCGCTTCACTCCAAAACGCTTCGCCAAACGAACGGCGATATAGTCCGTGCTCCATCCAGGCTTCCATCCCGCTGCGATCAGAACCTGCTTATTCCAGAACAGTTTTCGAGATGGATCTTTGATCACCTTATGGAGCGCGATATCCCGAAAAATCGTACGGAGAAGATGCGCATTGATCCGTGTCGCGTGAATACCCAACCAATCCACATCCTCATCGTCCAATTTCACAACGGCATTTGCCGCGTGCTGATACCGTCTTGCCGTCATTCCGCCTCCAATCACCAAAATGAACCGCTTACCGCGATTCACCTCCTTCACCACAAATCGTCTAAGTGCTTTTAAAAAGGTGATGTCGATCCCCTGTTTCGGAACAACGAGCGAGCCGCCGATAGAGAGGACATGGATCCGTGAAGCGTCGTGGTGCATAGGTCTACGAACGGGAATGGATGATTAGATGACTAGAAAATGGTAGGTGGATCTATGGTCGGCTGGATAAAGCGTGTAAGGGCAGTATAGATGCGTTTATGCGCGTAGAGTGGAACGCGGATCATCGATAGAACCATTCGCGGCCGCCTCGTTGCCACGACGTTCGCATTCCCCTGTTCGATTCAAATTGCGCAATATAATTTCAAGGATTACGATAGCACAGCTGCATGATGCAGGTGAATCCTATTATTGATGACACCGATATCCAACGGGATACGGTGCATCATCCAGCAAACCAACGTTCAAGAAACTTGAAACTCGCCGTTTAACCTAAAGTGTATCCGTGATAACAATCCGAATCAGAGAGACCACAACCTATGGAGCGTGAAGCTACTGAATACGAAAAAAGGCAACGGTTTACGCCGTGGAAAACAACGATCACGCTGTTTTTTAAGGGTTACTTAATGGGATTCTTTGACGTCATTCCAGGGATATCCGGGGGGACCATCGCATTTATCCTTGGGATCTATTTACGATTAATGAACGCCGTTAAAAACATCACTCCAAAAAAAGTGATTGATACAATAAGAAAACCGGCACGATTTAAAACCTATGATTATGATTTTCTAGCAGTGTTGTTTCTAGGGATCGGAACGGCAATCGTTACATCATCCAGACTCATAGTGCATCTGTTGGAAGCGTATCAAAATCACACATTAATATTTTTTGTAGGATTAATTTTAGCATCATTAAAAATCATCTATAATGACATTGATCATCATCAAATAAAGGATAAATTTTTCGTCCTCATTGGATTCACCATTGGAGTTACGATCACTTTTTTATCACCACTATCCATTTCAGACCCATCCTATCTTTATATTTTGATTGGAGGATTTCTCGCAATCTCCGCCATGTTCTTACCCGGAGTCTCAGGGTCATTTATCTTATTGGTCCTGGGAATCTATGAGGTGATCTTATCCAGCCTCCATCAGTTGAGAGAGCGGTATGGAGTGATCATCGCGTTTATCACTGGAGCAATCCTCGGAGCAGGATTTATTTCTAGAGTGATTTCCTTCTTATATAAAACGGATAAGTCAAAAACCCTCTATACCATCTTAGGCATCGTTTTAGGGACATTGCTGGTCCCGTTAAAAAGAATCTACCTAGACGCTCCGGCGATAACTATCGTAAATCTAACAACCCTTGGATGTTTTTTCTTTCTTGGGATCGTCATGGTCTACGTTGTTGAAAAAGGATCTAAAAAGAAATACTACAGTGAAGATTCACTAAACGAAAATCCGTAAAAAACCATTATTCCCGGTTGTAGGTCTCATGCTGTTTTTAGCGAAAAGGCGTATCGCATAACGAACAAATCAGCACGAAGGGATTCGTACCCCCTCGATTTCAACGATACGATCCAAACCGCTCCCAACTACCGCTGCTCCGTTCCGGCGATCGCGTTTCCAATAAATGCGATCAGCCAGAAGGCCAAAGCTCCTAAGAACGCCGCGACGAATCCCTGCACATGAAACCCTTCCACAATCGTGCTAGCGAACCAGAACAGCAAAGCATTGATCACCAGGGTAAATAAACCCAATGTCAGCATGGTAATCGGCAACGTCAGCAAAATGAGAATCGGACGGATGATTAGGTTAATCAGACCGATGATGAGGGCGGCGATGATTGCCGAATAGACGTTCGCAATCTCCACCCCCGGAACGATGTACGGTACGGCGTAGATGGCAGCGGCGCTGATCAACCAACGGATGAGGAGTTTCATAAGGATTAACAAATTTAGGAGTTAGGCGATTGGGAGCTTCGTTCTGCATCAGATCCTAATCACCTTCCTGTTGAAATCGTTTCTTAATCTCGGTGATCTTCTGCTCTGCACCTGCCAGTGCCTCCCTGCACGTCCCGGCCAGCTCCATAGCACGCTCAAACTTCTGCAGACCTTTATCGAGGTCCGGCTCTTCGTTCTCGAACCATTCCGCAAGCTGTTCCAGCTCCTTGAATGCTTTTGAGAACTCGGGATTCGCTTTCTTCGGCATATGTTGCAGATATGATTGCAAATACGACCCCCGCTGTCCAATGGTTGATTTAAAAAAGGATCGACGACAGCCGGTCCAAAAAACCCGAGCTTCACACCACTCCATTCGATTCAAATCGTCAACAATCCGCACCGTCAATAAGTCGTACGTTTTTTTAAACAAGGCACGACTTCACGATGGATTCAACTCCACGACTCAAGCCTTGTATCGCTTCCGCTCGTGCTCCTTGAGGTACCGTTTGCGGATGCGGATGTTCTGCGGAGTCACCTCCACGAGCTCATCGTCTCCGATGTATTCCAGTGCATCCTCAAGCCCCATAGTCCGCGGCGTGTCGAGCTGCACGGCCACCCCCTCGCCTTTACTTCGCATGTTGGTAAGCTGCTTCTCCTTACACACGTTCACGGTCATGTCCTCGTCCTTGGCATTCTGACCCACGACCATCCCTTCGTACACGGCCAATGCCGGTCCGATGAACAGCTGCCCACGCTCCTGCGCATACTTGAGACCGTAGGAGTTGGATGTTCCGGTTTCATGCGCGATCAACGATCCATGAGATCCTGCGGTCAACTCGCCGGCAAACGGGCGATGTTCTAAATACAGCGTGTTGATGACGCCCTGCCCTTTGGTGTAGATGAGAAGCTCGTTACGAAATCCGATGAGCCCTCGGGTCGGGATGACGTACTCCAGGTACGTCGTTCCATTTTCAACCCGCATGTCCTTCATCTCTCCTTTCCGTTTTGCAAGCAGCTCAATCACGGTCCCGGCCATAACCTCCGGAACTTCGATGGACGCCTCCTCAAACGGTTCCTGTTTCATGCCCTCCACCTCTTTCAGAATCACCTGAGGACGAGACACCTGTAGCTCGAATCCCTCACGTCGCATGGATTCGATGAGGATTGCCAGATGCAACTCTCCACGACCGGACACGACAAACGAATCCCCTTCACCGGAGTCCACGCGTAAGGCCACGTCATTTTGCAGCTCGCGCGTGAGCCGATCTTTAATATTCCGGCTGGTCGTAAACGCTCCTTCCTTCCCGGCAAACGGCGACGTATTCACCCCGAACGTCATTTTGACGGTCGGTTCCTCGATCTTCAACACAGGTAATGCTTCCGGATTTACCGAGTCTGCAATCGTTTCTCCGATGTTGATGTCTTCAATACCTGCAAAGGCCACGATCTCACCCGCAGGTGCTTCCGCAACGTCCTCACGTCCCATGCCCATAAAGGTCATGACGCTCGAGATCTTCGCCTGCTTCGTGACTCCGTCGCGGTTGATCCAAGCAACGTTGCCCGGCTTAAACGTTCCTCGCACCACGCGACCGATTGCCACGCGCCCTTTATACTGATCATAGCTCACATTGGCGACCGATACCTGCAACGGCTCCGTGGCATCACCCTTAGGGGACGGAATATTGTCGATGATGGAACGGAACAGCGGAGCGATATCCGTCATAGATTCCAGGTTCGCTTCCAAGCCCGCCTTCCCCTGCTTGGCACTGGTATACACCACCGGGAAGTCCGTCTGTTCGTCCGTAGCGCCTAGCGTGCCGAACAGATCGAACGTCTGATCCAGCACCCAGTCCGGACGCGCGTCCGGCTTGTCGATTTTATTAATGACGACGATGATACGGTGGCCCGCGTCGATCGCCTTCTTCAACACGAACCGTGTCTGCGGCATCGGACCCTCCTTGGCATCCACGAGCAGCAATGCGCCATCCACCAGATTCATGATACGCTCCACCTCTCCTCCGAAATCCGCGTGACCGGGTGTATCCACGATGTTGATCTTAACCCCGTCTGCGATCACTGCCGCGTTCTTAGACAGAATCGTAATCCCCCGCTCACGTTCGAGCGGGTTGGAATCCAAAATGGTCTCGCCCTCCAACCCCCGTTCCCGGAAGGTTTCGGACTGTTTCAGCAAGGCATCCACGAGCGTGGTCTTGCCGTGGTCTACGTGGGCGATGATGGCGATGTTTCGCAAATCCATATAGCCGCGGGATGATAGCGTAAAACCGAGTTTTCATCAAGTAGCGACGGATGTTTCCGAAAACAAAAAGGGATCCGCACATACGAATCCCCGGAGCTAGGAAGAAAGGTGGCCGTTAAGAACCGTTGGAGGCTGCACGGGTACCGGTCTTGGCGACCATCAATGAGTTACGACGGAACAGGCACGTGACTGTCCCGAGAGCATCGTACGAAATCTCCGCTAGCTGCGGAATGCACGCATCGGATACGGATCTGCCCTGCGTCCGGATGAACTCCCGGAGCACATCGAGAAACCCCTCCCAATCATACATCGGGATCTCTCCGAATAACCGATGCTGCGAGTCTACGCATTGAATGG
>WJLE01000035.1 GCA_014728655.1 Candidatus Uhrbacteria bacterium | reverse complement strand
CCCATAGAGGTGCTCTTCTTCACGTACTCCGGCTTGGTGGGATCGATCACGACGATATCTCCGGGTTCGAGTTCATCATCCGATGGGAACATCTCGGCGAAGTCATAGCTTCCCGTACCCCATCCTGCAGCGTTTGTACGCATGTACCCTCCAAGGGAATCCTCAAAGAAGATGTACTTGTCGTACTGCAGCTGACCCATGTTTGATGGATAGAGCTTGCCCGCAAAGGCCACGTCCCCAATCTCACTCACCGTAAGGAGTGCAGTGCTCGTTGCATCACTCATGAGGGTAAAGAGACTTTGTGTGGTGGTGGCACTGGTGGTTGCTACGATGTTTGCCAGGTGGAAGGTGGATTCAATGACCGTACTGCTAACGGAATCGTATGCAGATGCCTGGAAGCTGAAGTATGGGGAAGAGACGAGGGTCGTGGAGGCAGAAGCGATCGTAGAGCTTGCAACCGCAAGGTCATTCATGAGGACGGCACTGCCATCTGCATGGATACCGAGGAGATCCCCTGCCCACCAGTGTGGAGAGACGTATGCCATCACGGTTCCGGAGGTCCCTGCACCAATCGACTCTAGAGCGGTTCCAAGAATCATGCCCGGACCTTCTGCGAGTACCGCCGTACCGCTGGCCCCCATCATCAATTTATCACCAACGTTGATCGCACTGCTGGAGGCAGTATCAACACGGACGTCGAGCTGTCCAACAAGACCAACGATCACGCTAGAGGCATGCCCCTCAAGATCACCGTTACCCGTTACCACACCGCCCGCACTCACGATCCCGAGGGTCTGAGAGCGAAGATGCGTATCTCCATAGGTCACGGTCAGCGCTTCGTTTTCATCGATGGCAACCACATCCCCTAAGCTTAGGGTATTTGTACTGGCATAGAAGTATTCTGCATAATCCGCGGGGGAACCGATCGTTCCGTTGTCAGCGTAGATCTGTCCGGAGCAGCGGATTTCTACGGCGTTGTCTGTAAAGCTATCCGTATTGGTCGCAAATGCAGCCAGGAGTTCCGTCGCTCCATCGCATCCATGCGTCACTGCGCGTAATGCGGTGGCGCCTGTGCCGGAAGCATAGATATAGGTTGGAGCGTAATGTGTTGTTGTCCCATGGATAAACGAGCTGCCCCGGATGGACAGGTTACCGTTGGTGACCACATCATGCTCGAACAGCCCATTTCCCTGAACGGTTAGATCCGTCACATCAATGGCTCCGGCAGAAACGGAATCGGTTTGGATGCCTGATAGACGATAGGCATGGAAGTTACCCGTTGATCCGCCTGCGTACAAATAGTTATCGCGCATGATAATCGCCCGCTTATACGGAGATCCGGAATCCGATTCAATCTCAACGATATTCTCCGGATCTGAGATGTCGTAGACAACCAAGGGTCCGTTGACACCTGTTGTCACGAGGAAGTTCCCTTCCACATCCATCGATAGATTGGCATCTTCTGAGACACAGTAGATTACTTCCGGGTTTGCTGGGTCCTTCAGGCTCCAAACACATAGCAGATTGTCGTCTCCCGAAATGGTGTACATGTAATCCCCCTGGATACGGGCATTCTCAATTCCATCCCCGAAGGTGGGCGTTGATCGGCCGGGATTGGACAGCTCCACCATCTGTCGCGGATTCTGAATATCGATGATGTTTAACCCAAACGTGTTTGTAAACAGATAGAGGTAATGATCGTAGACCACCATCTCCGTTGCATCCATCCCGCCAACGTTCGAGTCATATTCCAAGCTGCTGACGAGTGTCGGGTTCGTGGAGCTGGAGATATCCACGGCATGCACCGTTGCATACGGGAACGACGATGCAAGCGCGTAATTGCCATAAAGTATCATCGCATTGCCCGTGGTCCCAATATCCAGACTTCCAACCAATACCGGATAGGTAGAGCTCGAAACATCAAACACGTTCAGAACGCCATCGTCGTCGTTTAAGGTATAGAGATTGGTACCGCGTGCGCTTAGGGACTTTGCATCATCCAGAATCCCTTCCACCGTTGTGGCATACACCGGGTTTGCAGGATCCGAGATATCAATGACCGTAAAGTCGTTTAGGTGTGCGCCGGATCCATAGAGATAGTTCCCTTCTCCCGTAATAT
>WJLE01000034.1 GCA_014728655.1 Candidatus Uhrbacteria bacterium | reverse complement strand
TGGCTTTTGGGGATTCTCCGACGGCCTTTTCGGCGTCTCGGATCGCCACGGAAGCTCGTTTGATCAGTGCTTGTTCGATGCGTTGCCGCTCCATGGGAGGGGCGTCCTTCACGTTGATAAAAATATCCTTCAACAGTTCATCCGTCTCACGCTCTGCGGTTTTGAGGACATCGTTATAGCGTTTTAGGACCGTTCGTGTTAGCGGAGGTCCCAGATGCTCGGAAAGGCCGAGCATCGCGTTGGGATCTTCCGAACTGACCAGTGCCTTAATTCCGTCGATTCCAAATTTCTTTGCATAGGCTCCCAGCTGGTCATACGCTTCTGGATCCAGCTTCTGTATCGATTCCGCGATCCATCCCTGCATGGTGGGGGAGAGGTCTGCGATGCGGATGTTTGCCTTCTGCTGCAATAGACGGGACACCTTAAGCATCTGTTCCGTAGATTTAGGTAGCTCCTGTTCACGCGGTGTGGATTCGGTCACGGGCTGAACGTTCGTTAGTTCTGCTCCGGCATAACCATATTCGTTCTTCCCCGACTTCCATTGTTTCAGTTCAGGCTGATCGCGATCGATGATGGTAAAGGTGTGCGTAAGCTGTTCGGATCCGTCGGGCTGCGTTGTAAATATGCCCCCCTGATGAGGTCCCAGTTCCACGACCCGCACCGGCTGTGATGCAAATTTTCGGCCCAGATAGTGCATAACGCCGTTGAACATTACGGTGCCGCGTGAAGAGATCTTGTTGCGCTCTACGCGCGCTGTCTGAATTTCCGCCCCCTGCCGGACCGTCTGCTGCCGGAAGTCTTTGGGTTCCAGGATATGCCATTGCTTAAGTTGCTCCCCATATTTCTGAAGAAATTCTACAGGTGTATGCAACGATTCGCCGGGTTGCCTTCGGTCTCCTCCGGCATAATGCATGATATTGGTGAACCATTCCGAGGAAATCGGTTCATGTTTATTCTTTGTTGAGTTGTAGACCTGGAGCGTCCCATCCTCATCCCGGTACCCGTTACCGTATCGAGGATGATAGATCATCGCCGCGATCGAAACATCGTTAAAGGTTTCGGATGCGGGTTGTCCGGGATAGGGAAGATCCTTGGGGGTTTGACGATTGAACATTAGTTCCCAGCATCCCAGGTAACTTTGATCCTCACGGATTTCATCAATATCATAAGGTCCACCGACTGGATCCGGCTGATAAAAGAGCGGCTTTGGAGTTCGATCTTTTGCCCTCCAGTCTTCGGTTGAGATGACCTCAACATCTTCTAATGCATCGTAGATGCCGTGCGCAAAACTCTGTTTGAAGTAAGGTCCAAATCTGCCATCGCCACGAAAGGCATGCGCCTTCTGACGAAAATCGCCTTCAGCGATTAGCGTTCTCAGTTTATCCAAATCTGCAATCAACTGCCCACGGTATTTCCGTAGGCATCCTTCTTTGATCAATAGGTTGATGACCTTTTCCTTGAACTCCTCCCGAGGAGGGATCTGTTCCATCACTTCCGCTAGATCTTCCGTTTGGAGCGTCTGCTGCTCATTTAGTTTTTTAATCAATGCCTGCGCGCCGGTTGTGCCGTATTCGGCCTTGAAATCGTCGAACGCCGCGATCAGTCGCTCCGCGACTTCGCGGTTTTCAAATCTTTCCAAGTATTCATCCGCAAGAACTTCCCGTGACTCTTCCTGTTTTGCTCGTACGGTTGGTTGTTCAAAACTACGCATATTCACCTGCTATGTTAGCGCAAATCAAAGCCTCTTTCCATCCGGTACAGGCGTTTG
Organism: Candidatus Uhrbacteria bacterium; assembly: GCA_014728655.1. GTDB lineage: Bacteria > Patescibacteriota > Patescibacteriia > 2-12-FULL-60-25 > 2-12-FULL-60-25 > 2-12-FULL-60-25. The sequence continues at coordinate 427 of WJLE01000034.1, read as the reverse complement.
GTGATTGGGACCATGGTTTGGGATTTGGTGATCAGAGTTCAGGGTTTAGGATTTAGGGATTAGGGTTTGGGGAAGTTATCGTGAAGGGTTTAAAAAAAGGCAACGGCACACACATGCTGATCATCAACATCAAAAGACACCAAATCCCAAATCCTAAACCCGAAATCCCCATTATTTCAATTTCACCTTTATCGTCTTCCCCTGCGCGACGTAGCCCAGGATGCGGGTGATATCGTCTTTGGCGCGGTCGTTTGCACGTTCAATCAGGTCCTCGCGCAGTGCCATCTCTTCAGCCGTCTTCGAAAGTTGTGAGAGCGCTTCGTTGTAACCGTCATCGGAGTCCAGAAGTCGTTTGATAATCCCTTCCCGGTTATTCACCTCAATCGGTCCCACGAGGCGTGCATTAAACAGCTTTGCGCGCGGTATC
>WJLE01000270.1 GCA_014728655.1 Candidatus Uhrbacteria bacterium | reverse complement strand
GGGCAAGCTTTCGCCTGTCGGTGTCTCAGATACCTTTTATAACTTTGTGGATGTTGATGAGGCCAGGGCGTACATTCAGCAGAACATGAATGAGCCGGTAGATACGTGCTGGGAGTTTGGCACTGAGAAGCCGGGGAAGCAAGACATATTTGCATCCTACTGGGAAATCACAACGCTGGAAAATGGCAAGTCAGTTGTGCTTGAACGTATTGACTTGCAGCCCAGCGAACCCAGAGGGACAGAGAGCGACAGCAGCAATGTCTAAGGCAATAAGGGAATGGGTATCTATTGAGGCACTGCTGTGGGCAGCGCTGGCCGTCCTCCTGTTGAACTTGGTAAGAGAAATTGACCAGCCAATGATTACTTTCTCAGCAGGTATATTCATGGGTTGGCTGGCTAGTCGTTCAGAGAGAAAAGGCGGTGAGTGATGAGTAACCCGATACCCGTCATAAAAACCAGCACGCAGCAGGCCGAAGAGCAGCAAGAAATTGCCAATGAGATTGGCAAGCTGCTTGCGATATATGGAAAACTTGTCGCAGAGGACGCTCTGAGATTTTTAACGATTGTGCGCACCAATGACGTGCCAGACTTTTATACAGAGTTGCCGCGATATGAGCACAATCCCGAGGCGGGTTTCACGCGCAAGATCATCAAGCCAGAGAGGCGGTGAGTGATGGCCTATCAGGTGCATGGTTATCCATTATTCAGTATGCCAGTCGTTGAAGAAAAAGGATTAGCGCGTAACCAGTGGTTTATCACTCGCGACCATCCTGGCTTTGGGGGCAGCAAAGTGCTTTTCGTATCAACCTATATCTTGCAAGCATTGCGAGATGGTAGATATGAAGATTTGCCAAGTAGTCCGCCTGTTGACATAGACCCTCCCAAAACGCCGGGGGAGGTTGATGAGTCATTGCGGGCGGCGGGCTATGATCCTGATGAGGTTGTGGCCAGGATGCAGGCAAGGTTAAAGGCTATGCTGGATAAGTACAAAGAGAGAGGCGGTCTTTTTGCGCGGCTATATTTTCAGCACCCGGAGGGCGGCGCGTTGCGGATGCGTGTGCCGCTGGCCAGGAAGGAAGCCGTCACCGAGGTGATGACTGGCCACGGGTGGATGGAGACTGATAGCGCGGGGTATCGGAAAGCGCAACGAAAAGTAGCTCGGATGGATGGTGAGTGATGTTTTGGAAAAGGTTATTCAGGCGCAACAAGCCCAAGATAGGTGTGTTCATTGCGCCATCCAGGAGGGCAAGCAAAGAGGAACGGTGCCACGTTTGCGGACGGCTGCCCGAACTCTGGGAGGATGGGTTTATGGTATACGGTCAGCCCATTTGCGAGGATTGCTTTTGGGATGAACCTTATAGAGAAGGCGAGGTGAGTGATGGCAAATAGCTTTACTGCGTTAAGAAATCCGACCAGGATACCGGTGTTGGAAGATGGCCCGGAGCAAACCGTATACCTTGTGGCCACAAGTCGATTCGGTAATTTGTACGCGGTCTATTTTGAGGGGAGCCGTCCCTCACAGGGGCGCTCTGATTTTCGGATTGATATGGAGCCGATATACCTTGATGATTTGGATATGTATCTTAGGATCATTGAAGATGCACAGGAAATGACGCGGCGTATCAAGCCAGGTTTCAAGCCCGATGGCCGGGTGGACACGTCGGCATTTATTCACGATTGATAGAGAAGGCGAGGTGAGTGATGGCAGATAAGCAAATTGAATTTGAGGAATATGAATGGGAGCCTGGACACCAGCGTGCATTTCGACAGGTTTGCGTCGTCGCTTCGACTGAGCATGTAGAAGTCTTTGCGATGAAGTTTATGCCATTTTCTGCCATCGCTGCACGTGATACGAGTGATGAGAATTACATGTGGACATTCTGGTTTGGAGTGACCGATCTCACACCTGAAAACTTCGAGAGCGTGATACCGGAAATGAGAGCCGGTGCTGAATATGTTAAAAAGCTACGCCAGGAATATTCTGAACGCGATTTTAACGTGGCCAGCAACCCATAACGGACAATCTATCGTGCAGGAACTATTTTTGGTGGTGCTGGCGGGGCTGGTGGTGGTGGCGAGGGTGGCCCATCAGCAGGCCAAGCGGCAAATAAGGTTGATAGAATCGCAATTCCCACAGGAAAAGGAACATGGCGCAGACCTGGGAGAGTAGACGGCTACGGAATGAGCGCGAGGTGGACAACCAACTCATCGAAGATATGGTGGGGCTGGGGGTGCAAGCCGGGCGGCTGTTTGTGGGCCAATCGCGGGCGGATGAGAATGGCCGGCGGGTGGTGCCGAACAATCGACAGGTGCGCGCAAATCTGAGCCTGGGGGTATGGGAGCAGGTGATTAAGCCGTATTTCATCGGCACGGGGAATGAAGCGC
>WJLE01000269.1 GCA_014728655.1 Candidatus Uhrbacteria bacterium | reverse complement strand
TGATAGTGTTACCGGATGGGCGTGGAGCGTGACCGGAGGGTGGTTGTCCATGAACGATCAAAATGCCGGCGCAGGTGGGGGAAGCTACGGAGTGAACTTGGATCCGGGTAGCGGAACGCGTCAGCTGACCGGGTTTGCCTGGTCCAGTAACGTGGGCTGGGTCTGCTTTGGTGCAACCTGTCAGGCGCATCCTTCCTGTCAGGGGACGCCGCCGCACAGTATCAGCCCATTGGGTTTTGTTGGAAGCGGGAATAATGCGCGTGGCTGGGCGAAGATCTGTAACATTCCGAATGATGATGGGTGGATTTCCTTGAATTGTACAGATAGTGGTGCGGGGTGCGCGAGTACGAACTATCGGGTGAGTGTCAATACGGGGTCCGGGAATTTTTCCGGTTATGCTTGGCATGGGTTGCCGAGTGCACAGGGTTGGGGATGGATCGATTTTTCCGGTGTTCGGATTAATGAGCATTCCGAGATTGGTTCGGAGTGTTCGAACGGGTTGGATGACGATTACGATGGGGATACGGATTGCGCAGACACCGATTGTAAGTTTGTAGCTCCGTACTGTCCGCCGGACGAGGACGATTGCGCTCTGATCGGGAACACCAATTGTTGCAGTAATGGTATCGATGACGACTTCGATGGAGCTGTGGATTGTGCGGAAGGTGTCTGTTCGACGGATCCATACTGCATTCCGGAGATCTGTGACAACACCATCGACGACGATGGTGATGGAGATATTGACTGTGATGACAGCGAATGCTCCTCCGCACCGATCTGTACACCGGCCTGGCTACAGTCCCAGTATGGAAACGTCTATTCGCAATTGGGGGTCGAGGGGAATCCGCCACCTCCGGGGCAAGCGAATGCGACATACTGTATTACGACCGGGGGAACGATCAGCAATTTCTCCAGTGAATACGGTTGTGAGGAGCAGGGGGAGGAGTCCATCACACTGCCCGTTGGTACCGGTGGGTACGTATCTACATTGGGGCGTTTGGATGTCACTGGAATCATCAACGGCCGCTACGCGGATGTCGTGAACATGACACAGTCGACCGTGTTGCCCGATATGCTGGATGGGAAGGTCTATCTGTATGAATGTGCACAAGGGGACTACAACTTGAATGCAAAAACCTTCCAAAATGCAACGGGATCCGGAGTTGATTCTCGCGGTACGGGATTGTTGGTTATTAAGGGATGCGATCTCTACATCAACGGAGACGTGACGTATCAATCCTCCGGCGTAACAAATTACCTTCGGAATTTGGCATCCTTCGGAATCTTGGTTCTGACGGATTACAGTGGTAGTCCATCAGGAGGCTCACTTTATATTGATCCGAGCGTAGGGACGGTCGTAGGTACGATCTATGCGGAGCGCGCGATTTATACCGGATCTACAGGGAGTCGGTTTACGGATCAGCAGTTGGAAGTCTACGGAGCTTTGGTTTCTAAAGAAATCCGACTTGAACGGCGATGGAGTAGCGATGTGGAGCCTGCGGAAAAAGTGATCTTCGATGGACGCGCCGTCGTGAACCCTCCACCGGGTTTCCAGGATGTGGCGAAATCACTGCCACAGGTCGCAGATACCTTCTGATCTATGGGATTATTTAGCAAAAAACCGACGAATAGCTACATTGGTCTGGATCTCGGCATGAGCGGGATTAAGCTTGTGGAATTGCTGAATGAAAAGGGGCGCGCCCGACTCATCACCTACGCTGTAGCGGATTATCCAAACATTCAAAACGAGCGGAACTATGCGGAACGTACGGCGGAATCGGGCGAGCTGATTAAGAAGATGCTCAGCCAGGCCAAAACGACGACGAAGCGCTGCATCGCCGCCCTTCCGATTTCCTCTGTCTTTTCATCCATCATTAGCGTTCCCGCAACCAATGAGAAGGAGTTGAAGGAAGCCATCAATTGGCAAGCAAAGAAACTCATCCCGATGCCGTTGGAGGAGATCGCGTTGGATTCCAAATCGTTGGATGAAGAAAATAGCGGTGAAGCCGGAAAAAAGGTGACACGTGTCCTGTTAACCGGAGCACCGAATACGCTTGTCAAGAACTACATCGAGATTATTAAAGCCGCAGGTCTGGAGCCGCAAGCGCTGGAAACGGAAGCCTTGGCACAGATCCGCGCGTTGATCGGACGCGATCGATCCACGGTGATGGTGATTGATATCGGTGCATTTCGTACCAACCTAACCGTCGTAGAGAAAGGGATCCCCTTTATTAGCCGTTCTATTGCAACGGGTGGTGTGGCGATCACCAACAGCATTTCCAGTACGCTGGGCATTCCGTATGAACAGGCAGAGACCATGAAACGCGATATCAAATCCATGCAGCAGTTTGCTCCGACCGGAGACCTGACACCGATTCTGGAAACATTATTGAAACCGATCATCGATGAAGTGAAGTATTCCTTTAATCTTTACCAGGGACAGAGTGAGGGTGGAAAACAAAAGCGGGTGGATAAGATTATCGTTACCGGGGGTTCATCCCTGTTACCCAGATTGCCGGAGTTTCTGACGCAGCTGATGAATGTGAACTCCTATCGGGGTGATCCATGGGCGCGCGTCGTGTATCCTGAAGATCTCCGGCCGATCCTTGAAGAAATCGGTCCTCGTTTCGCAGTTTCTGTCGGATGTGCGATGCGGGATATTGAATAGCAAACATCAACGAGCATCAGAACACCATTAGGACTGACGGATGGGAATGGGCGCAGGATTCCGGTCGTGCGCCTTAACCATTCGTCAAACGATGTCAGATATCTCACTCCTGCCCGAAGAGATGCGTGGCAAGGAGGAAGCAGTGAGCAAAGCCAAAAAACCCGCTCCGTCCACGGATACGGGTGGTTTGAAGATGCATGTGCCGGACGTGGAACCGGATGAGAATATTGAGATCATCGAAGTGGATGAGGGGGATTTGGCCGCCGTCCTCAAGGACGAACCCTTCATGACTCGGATGACCTACCAACTGTCATCCATCATTGACAAGGTGAAGGATCAGCTGTTCAAGAAGAAGGAAGCCGTTCCGCCTCCAAAGCTGCCGCCACAGTTCTTTAAACCGCCGAAGGGAGGGTTGGTCACCGCACCGTCCAAGCCCGAAGAAGGATCGGTCACCAAGCCGGCGGCAACGCAAAAACCGGGAGAACCCAAGGCTCGGATCACGCCGCAAGCAGAAACCCCCCGCCGTGTCCGCGTCATTCGCAGGGTGAAGAAACCGGTACGCGTCAGTCTGATCTCCAAGGAGGAGCTTGCCGCATTAAACGTAGATGTCGGGAAACGGAAGTGGACCCTGGCCATCGTTACGATCGTTTTTCTATCCTTGCTCGGAGCGGGTTGGTATCTGCTGGACCAGCAGATACAGGCAACGAAGGTGCAGCTCGCGGACGTGAATATGCAGGTGGCTGATGTCCGTGGCACGATCGATGAACGACTGGAAACATGGAGTCAGTATGAGGATCTGGAAGAGCGTTTAACGTTGCTCGACAAGATTCTGGACGAACACGTGGTTATCAGTCGGGTGTTCGACCTGCTGGAGTTGCGCACACTACCATCCGTTTCCTATCGCGGTGCTTCCTGGTCGGATTCCGGTGAACTGATCCTGGATGTTATCACGGATTCCTATTCGAACGCCGCGCAGCAGCTGGTACTTTTTGATGAGACGGAAAGCGTGCTCGACGCCGATGCGGCAGCGTTCAGTTCACGGACATCGGAGGGGGGTGAGGACGAAGCACCATCCACGGAGGTTACGTTCTCCTTGATTCTGGATCTGGATATGGATCGGTTACGTGGGCCGGAATTGGTGACGGATGTGGATGCGATGGATACGGGTGATCGCATGACTACCTCTACCGCAATGCGACTAGCGTTATGACGGATTTTCTGAATCAAAACCAGGAATTGAAGGTCCCGGCCACGGAGGCTCCGTCTTCGGATGCGCGTACGACACGTGGCCGACGGTTTAAGAGCCGGCGTCCGGGTTCCACCGAGGAGCCGGAAAATCCGCGTCCGGGCTCCGGAGTTAAATCTCCACAGAAGAAAAAAAAGAAGGAAGAGAGCAAGCTTTTTACGGATTTTTACGGGATCGTATTCCTATTCCTCATCGGTGCCTTTTTAGGCGGCGGATATCTGTTGTTGAATCCGATGTATGCGGAATTCAAATCATTGAACGGAAAGATTGAGACGGAGCTTCAGACGCTTTCTTCCGAACGTGCGTTTTTGGATTCCTTGGATCGTTCCATTGCGGCTGCGGATGCGATTCCGGAGGAGACGCTCGATCGGGTTGAACGTGCCTTGCCGCGTGAGATCGGCGTTCCGACGATGCTTCTGGAGGTCTCTCAAATTGCAGGACAGAGCGGGGTGAACCTGATCAGTGTGCAGTTCGCTCCGGTCACGGAGTCCGCGGAGGACGCGGACGCGCGTCCGCTAGGGAGGTCGACGTTGGAGCTGGAGCCGGTTGCCTTGAGTCTTTCCATCGAAGCGCCCGGATACCAGGCGATGCGTTCGTTTTTATACAATTTGGAACAGAGTTTGCGCGTCATGGATGTGAATACGATCGCGGTGACCGGGAACCCTTCCAATGACATGATGTCGTATTCCGTAGAATTGACTGCATATTCCATAAAAACGCTAGAGCGAACATCCGCAGCGCGGTCTCCGGATGACGCGTTACTGATGATGGATGATCCGGCGTTCCTTGAACCCTAAAGCACCATGGCTAAAAACTCCTCTGCAATCATCTATCGCATCGTGCTCCTCCTGGGAGCGCTGGGGATTGTAGCTGCTGCGATCTGGATTGGGATTCAGGTTTTGGAACCCGTCAGGGTTCCTCCAGCACCCCCGTCAAAACCGGCGGTTACGTTTGATCCGAAGGCGGATATCCGGTCGCACAACCTGTGGGGCACGTTACAAGATTTTCTGCAGGGGATCCCGCAGGAGACGGGTGTGGTAGGGAATCCTAATCCTTTTCAGTCATCCGGTATAGCGATTGGTGCAGGCGGTGTTTCACGACTTGCCTCTATCGAAGCGATCTCCCTACAGGGAGGAGTCGTTGAAGATGTGACAGCGGGCACCGAGGATGGAGTGCTGGTACTCTTTTCCGGGACGCCTCAGAACAGCGGTGTGCAATATGAGATCCGATCCTATGCAGCGGATGGATCCGCAACGACGTTCGCCTCCTGGAATGACGTCCTTGGACTGAATACGACGCCGATTGCATTGGCTCAAGATTTTGATGGCCGTGTCTGGCTGGGGAATTCCGCAGGCGGAGTGGGGTATGTGGAGCGTGACGGTGTAGCGGTTTGGCAGGACGCAGTTGTTACCGGTCTGCAGGGTCCCGTACAACAAATTGTGGTGGATGGCGTGAATGGCGTATGGGTGACGGATGGGATCGGTTTAACCAAGGGGGATGCGGATGGGTTCACCCCCATCGATCTTGTTCAACAGCTGTCCAGTGAGCAGCAGGAGGAGATGTTGAATCGGATTCAGACGGTTAAAGAGGCGAATACGGATTCGGATGCACCGATCCAGACGATCGAAAACGTCCGGCAGGCACTGCAACCGAAAAAACTGTCCGTTCTTGCGGATGGACGCGTCGGCGTTGTGACGGATACGGCGGTGTTCCAATTCGGGTTATCCATGCAATCCCGTCCGGAATTCCGTAACGTATTGGCCGTGCCCGCGTATCCGTTGGCACTGGATCCGACCGGGGAGATTTGGGGGAAAACGACCGGTGACGGAAGTCTGTTGAAAATACTTGCGACGACGACGAGGCTCTATTCCCCACCGCCACTATCACCGGAACAGGCGGTTCGGAACATCAACCTGTTTGCGCAGGATGCGCAAAAACTTTATGCCGTGGATTATGTTCCGGGCGGCACGAGCGTGTTGTGG
>WJLE01000268.1 GCA_014728655.1 Candidatus Uhrbacteria bacterium | reverse complement strand
GATCCGTGCCGTGGCCAGATGATACTCCCGGAAGAACATCGCGAACCGAGATCCGGCTTCGTCCGCCAACGTGCCAAGATGAACTCGCTCATCAATCTCACGTTCCTCGCCCGTGGCGGCATTGATCTGTCGAATCAGGCCTACGCAGATGTCTCGGTTGTTCCCGGCGGCTGCCTCGGCTTTCTTCATGGATGCTCGCGCCGCTTCCAGCTGACGTTTGTTCTCACCAAAATTCGTCTCCATGAGTTGCGTCCGACTACTCGCCTGGCGTTGTTCCTCACGCATCTTCGCAAGTTCGCGCTCCGCTCGTTCCCTTCCGGCCCGAGCTTCCCGTTCCCGCTCTTTCGCCTCGATGACGTCGTTGTTCGCCTTTGTCACAAACGTATCCGACGTTTGGATACCCTTACGTGTCTCCGCGTGTGCCCGATACTCGCTGTGCCACTTCCAACCGACGAAGCACACGAGCCCCAGGAGGAAGACGGCACCGAGTCCGAGATACAGCTTGGTCTGCCAGTGCAGGGTCCGTTGTCGGGCTTCCGCTGCGACCAGGAGTGTCGTCTTCTGATCCAACGCGTGCTGGAGATCGACGTTCTTCCGCTTTATGGAGTTCAACTCCTCACGGAGCAACGTGACCTCCTCTTCGGATCGCTGCGATGCCACTGTGGGCGCCGTCGGTGTTACGGACGGAGTCGGTTTTGATGGCTCCGGTTTTTGCGGTGCATCCACGGATGCCGGAGGTTCGTCGTTCGAGACCTGCGATGGCGTGGACTCTGCTGACGCATCCGATGGATCATCGAAGCGACTTGAGACCGGTTCCGGCATCAGGATCGTGGACTTCTCGACGATGTGCACGTAGCGCCGATCCTCCGGACAGTCGTTCCAATTCTCATTGGATGCGCGCGCTGCGACGATCTCCCGCACGCTATTCCCCTGAAGTCTGGGCCAGTCCCACCCGCTATCGCGGATGCAAACGGCCAGGGTCTTGTCGGGGTTCATCATCCGAAGGAGGAACGAATCCGTGTTCGTCTTCTTGGCAAACGCGGGTGTGTACACATCTTTACGGATGTACACCTTGCTCCCACCTTCGAGCACCGTGTAGTGCACACCCTCGATCGGTTCGGCGGCATGCGCCGCAGTTGCACTCGCAACGATGGCGATGAACGCCATACAGAGCAGCGCTCCGGATTTGAGTAGCCTTCTTACCAGCGAAAGGTGCCGGCTCATGTGAACGGTCATTTTCTTTCTCCCATGATGCTTGTGTAGGTACGAAAGGATGCCCGAATGCTTCCACCCGGACTGCGGATACCTGACACGATTTATGTGAACTTGTCAAGGCTAAACTGCATGGTTAAGCTAAATTTTAGGTTTTTGGGATTCAAAAAACGCTCCAGACGAAAACCGTCACGAGGAGCGTTCTTGATGGAGAGAAGGTACGTTTGTCCGTTACGTTGGCGGACGGGATCGCGGCGTATTTGCGACCCCTCTTGAGATCGTTGCGTTCGTCCACACATCGAGTGGACGGGGCCCCGTTACACGGGACCCCAGAGAAAAGGAGATGCATTTATCCGTGCAGGGACGGAACGGACCTCAGCAACCGAAGCCCGGAATGCGTACACTACGCCGTTGCCGTAAGCGATTCTTCCAGACGACTCCCTTCGTCGCTCGATTTGAGCGCCGTAAGAAGTTCAAACGTCCGGAGTTCACCACTCGGTTCCGTCGTGTGGACGCGTAGGGGCTGCAACACTCCCCACAGATTCTTGAACATCTGCCAGTCCTGCTGGCGGTCGAGCGGAAGGCTCGTGGAGTTTCGCGCATGATAACGCAGATTTTCCACGAATCCTCGGCCCATGTTCAAAGTTTCCGGAAGGGAGAGCGTTCCCACCTCATTAGGCGGGGGCGGCACACTGGACGAGCCGTGGGCAGGTGGAGCTATTGTATTCCCCGTACGTGCCGGACGTTCGCCGGTGTCGAACGAACGGACGCCGGAGTCGCTACGCGCATCGCGCAACGCTTCCTCGAGCTCCCGCTCGCGGATCTGCATGCTAGCAACCCTACCTTCCAGTTGTTCGAGATCCGCTTTGTAGGCGGCCATCCCGGCCAAGCGATACCGCGCCAGACTCAGCCTACTTGCAAGGTCCGGGGGTAGCGAGGTGGAATCTTCTCCTTGTTCGATCAGCGAGTCCCCGATTTCCTTGTTCAGGATCCTAAGAGCCTGGGCTAGATCCGACAACTGACTGAAATCGAACGGATGGGTCTGCGACTTGCTCGACTCATCCAACACGATTCCGGCGAGTTCTACGATCTGATCATGCAATGCGCTACAGATTCGCTGCTGATGCTCACGCAAGTTGCTCTTCATCTGTTCCGGCGTATCGCCCAACGTGTCGCTGGTCTCACCGGTAAGATCGAAGTACAACCCGTACATCAGCTCCTTGAGGAGTAGTTGTATCGCAACGAGCTGTTGTTTCTCGGTCTCGATGGAGACCTTTTCCTCCGCCGTCGCTTCGGACCAACCCTGCTTCTCGGCGACGACAAGCCCGGTGGTTTCCAACACAAACTCCGGAGAGAGCACCGCTTCTTCCTTGTGCGGCTTGCGGAAGAGTTCGCGCTGTGTGAACAGCGCGTCGCGCATCTGCGTCCCCCAGCTTTGAATCCGCACTTGGTAGTGCGCGATCTGATCCGGAATTCCTTTCATCTTCTTGGGGTCCGGACCATCCGCGTTGGGGAAGAACGTGTCGTGCACGGTCTTCAGCAAACTCAGGATCTGCATGTCGCGCTCCTGAAGTGCCGAAACTGATGCATCCCGCTCCTGTAGCGCATTACTCTGCGCCACCTTCGCATCGTCTGCCTGCTTCTGCGCCATCGCAATATCCCGCTCTGCCGCATCCAGATCCTTCAACGCACGATCGTTCCAGGTTCGACGAAACCGATTGAAGCGATATGCAGTGATGACGTACATCATCAGGCAAAAAAAGCCTGCGATCGCCATGAGTGCGAAGTAGACATCAATGCGGTACGTCGTGGGTAAAACGGGCGCAGCCGCCTTGGATTCCGTAACCGTGGGTGCAGAAACGGGAGGCGCCTCAGGTGCCGGAACCGGAACTTCCGCGTTGGGAACCGTAGCGACATCTACGGATTCCGGAGCGACCGGATCCGAATGGGCGTTAGCTGCGGACTCCTCGAACACCACGTCCGGGGTGAGTGGCGCTACGACCTTGTGCACGCAGTCGACATCAGTACACTCCTGTAGCCGACCGAGAACGGCCTGCTGCTCGGAGTACGACAGATGCTTGCGACCAGGAATCTGGATGACTTCGCCGGGAACCAAGTACACATACTGGTTATCCTTGGCGCAATCCTTCCAGATCCCGTTCGTGCTGCGACCTTCTACACCGGACATGCCGGGCGTGGTCTGGTAATGGCCTTGTGCCACCTCGCACACGGCGAGCGTAGACGTCATGTTCTCGGCGCGGATGCTGAACTGATCCGTTTTGAAGAGCTTGGCGAACGCATGCGTGTTGATGTTCCGCTTTCCGATCCGTACGCAGGTGCCGGATTTGCCGTCCGGACACGATTTGAGCACGGAGTAGTGAACGCCTTCGACCGGCAACTCTCCCTGCGCCCATGCCGAACCGATCGTGATGAGCATCACAATCAACACAGCGATTGCCGCATTTAGTGATTTGATGATTGCCACTCTGTTTCTCCTTTTCTCTTTTCTCAATCTGTCCAAGTTACGAAGCAAGATCCCCTATGTTGAGGGAATAGCCAACTCCATCATACATGATGCGTTCCGTCAAGTTACCCACGATCGTATTTGCACTAAACAAAGGGATTTAATACTAAATCATTGCCCACCATACCTGACTTTTTTACTTCGGAGCCGGAAACCATTACCCTGTAGGAACATGAACCACTTCCTCATCTTCGGTACGCACCCCCGGCTCTCATTGGCCGAGCTTCGTGCCGTCCTGCCCCTTGCAACCCCTCCGATGCTCATCAACTCCGGTGCGCTGGTAGATCCCCCTACATGGGACGGAGCGGAGTTGATGGAACGTCTTGGAGGGACCGTAAAGCTGGGAGATCTTGTTGCCAAAATCCCTCTTGAACGATTGAACGCGCAAGCGATCTTTGATGTCCTTCGGAATTACTCCCGAAAAAATGCGGAGTTCGGACTCACGTTTGTGGGTGGTTCACGAAATGCCACGAAATGGAAACGGATCCCCATTGAGCTGAAAAAAATCTTCAAGACACATGGACGGAAGAGTCGTTGGGTTACAAGCAAGGATGACGCCACCTTAAGCCCTGCTGCCGTTGCAAAGCTAAAGTTGACCACGGACGGATATGACATCGTCTGTTTCATCAAGGAACAGACCTGCCATGTCGGACTAACCACGCACGTGCAAGACGCGGATGCCTGGAGTAAACGGGACTATGGGAGGCCCGCGCGCGATGAACTGGCAGGTATGCTCCCTCCAAAACTTGCACATATCATGGTGAACCTTGCGCAGCTCCAATCGGGACAGACCTTGATCGATCCGTTTTGTGGGAACGGCACAATCCTGATGGAAGCATCGATCATGAATCCCGACATTAAACTCATCGGAAGCGATCTCGATGAACATCAGGTAAAAACTACGCGCAAGAATCAAGAATGGTTGATCCGGCAAAACATCGTGGATGCGGAGCCTCATACGCAACTCTTCGCCGGAGATGTCCGCGCATTAGCTAGCAGGATCAAACCAAAAACCATTGATGCCGTTGTGACGGAAGGATCCCTCGGACCGCTATTGAAAGGATCCGAAACGCAGAAACGACTGGATCGAAATCGTGATGAGATTGAAGAGCTCTGGAGAGCATCATTTAAAGCACTTCATCCACTTCTGAAGAACGAAGCGAACCTCGTGGTGATCTGGCCCTCGTACCGAACCAGTCATGGACAGGCGCGCGTTCAGTTAGATGCGGAGGTTGCGAAGCTTGGATACAAGATGGTGAATCCATTGGAGGGATGGGACGAGCGTAACGGGCCACTCCTCTATCACCGCCAGGGACAAAAAGTGGGACGGAGGATTGTGGTGCTAAAAGCCCAACGCTGAACTCCAGTCATGACATGGCAGACCTCTGCCTCGTTGCAAGGTTACGAAACAACTCGTGTCCTGAAGGACAACGCTCAACTCCATAATCCATTCCATGATTGAGTCGATTTTAATAACGCTTTCCTTTGCAAATTTTGTGTAGCTCGCCTCCCCGGTGGCTTCTTTTTAGAAACATTTCAGCAGATGCGATGTATGGTAAATCGCGCAGTATGCCACTTATACTTGACATTTTCCTTCATTTGTGACATGCTCGCTGGTTCGGTAGAACACACTCTGCCTGACGAAACCACAACGCACGTTACAGGAGAACACCGTTGAACAACGGATCACCCAACAGCAGTACCGCTTCTAGCGTCGCCCACCTTGGTGAACGGCGCTCCGTAAGCGCCTGGGAAGCCAAAAAACGCGCGAACCCGGACGCCAATCTTGAGCAACACGAGCAGGTCCTGGAACCCGGGACTGTCCTGATTCAACAGGGACAGGTCTACGATAACCCGGCTGCGATCTATGTTATCCAAGGCAGTCTCCATGAGCGACTGCGGATCACGCATCATGACGCCGTCGTTTACGACGACATCTTCAACATCGTGGGAGAACGCGGACTCGCATTTTCCCAAGCGCTTTTTGGAACGCATGCAACTGCGCCGGCCATGTTCAGTGTCATCGTTCCTCCCGGAGGTGCCGTCGTTGCAACGTTCCGCCGAGATCTGATGCACCTGTTGGTGGATTCCGGACACGTACCAATCGCCGCAAAGGAGTTCGAACGCAGCCTCAAGCTCGTCGAGCGACTGCGCACCACCGTCATCGACCGTGCAGAAGATGCGGATGGCTTCAATGTGGAACTGCTCAGTTCGGAGGAACGACTCGAGGCCGAGATCCAACGTACCATGGCACAGATCGAAGAAAACGACCGGCTTCGGGAGCAGCTGGAGGCGGCCAAATCGGAAGCAGCGCTGCATCGCGAAGCCTCTCGTGAGGCTGTAGAGAATCTCACTGAGATCTCCGAACAGCTACGTCGTTTCGGTCTGGGAATGGAGCTCGTCGAGATCCTGATCCAGAAGACCCTGGCACGGCATGGCATCACCGAACGCCCGCAACTCAACGTCGCCATGATGCAGCTCCTATCCGGTGAGGAACCGAAACGGATGCAGCACGTGCAGCAGGAGATCCTCGAACATCGGCAAAGCTTCCCCACCATCCCGGACCTGGATGTGGACACGATCTTCGATGAAAGCGTCTCTAAGGAAGACGTCATCATCGACTGGGTCGAGGATGAGGAAGATACGAATCCCGGCGATCGTCAGACGCAAGGATATGATCACACCTACTTCGATTCGGAGCTGCCGACCATTCCGATTCTGGTAGAACCGGATCCGGACAACCAAGAAGACCGACGCACGCTCGGCTTTGATCCGGAAAGTTCCAGCGGCGTACCATTGCCTGCCGTACTACCCGCCAACCGCGGCACGCACCTTCCACAGATGGTCGGTCACCGATCCGAAGACTCGGATCCGGAAGACTGAACGTCTACTCCAAACCAAACACCCCCTGGGATCTCTCCCCGGGGGCGTTTATTTACGAACAATCCTATGGCTCCGGATAGAGCTGGTTCCCTTCTGCGTCGTACAGCAGGATCGCCTGAACCGGACAGGACTGCGCGGCCAGGAGGATGGTATCGTCATCCGCAGCGTCTTGATCGACGACATACGCCTTATTCTCATCATCCAGCTGGAACACTCCGGGTGCTATGGTTACGCACGGAGCAGCTCCGATGCACAGATCGCGGTCAACGACGATCTTGGTAATGGTTCGTTTGGTGTCTGACATAACATTGGTTGTTGGCTTTGATTGTAGACCCTCATCCTTCATCCTTCATCCTTCCCCAAATATTGGCTGAAATGCTTATCCTTGTAAAATCGGATCAGCTGCTCGACTTCGGGTAGGCAGGAGGGGTTCCCGGTTCCCACCTTCGTTTTTTGTTGAACCGCCTCCAGCGTATGCGCGCCTTCCAATACAGCTTCCTCAATATCGTGATCCGTAATCTTCAGCTCCTTGTCGATGATCCGGCCGTGTTCAACTTCGATACGCTCCGGCTGATCGTGCTTACGGTAATAGTCGTTAATTGCCGCGCGTAGCGCTTTGTCCCCCAGGACGGAACAGTGCACTTTACGCAACGGCAAACCCCCGAGGCGCTCCATGATGGTCTGCGGCTTCAGCTGCCGTGCTTGCTCCAGTGTCATCCCACCGTTCTCCGTCACAATGACGGACATCATACTGGTGGATGCGATCGCAGAGGCGCAACCGAATGTTTGCCATTTCAGATCCGTAATGCGCTTTGTTGAAGGATCCACCTTGATCCAAATTTTCATAACATCCCCGCACGCGGGAGACCCTACCATCCCCAGGTAGGCCTCTCCGTATGCGGATTCCTCCTCCATAAAATTTCGTGGATGAAAGAAGTGATCCTTCACCGTTTCGGTGTAGAACCAGCTCTGTTTGGGATCTCGTGCGATCACGTCTTTGTGTTCCATAGAAAGATTGTTAGATGATTAGGCAGGTAGCTAGAATGGATGCGAACACTAACCATCTAATGACCTAACGACCTAACGACCTGATGTCCGTGTCCAAAATACTTCGTATCTAAATTAACGGGACTCATATGACGTAACTTCTTCACGATCCCGGGCATGATTTTAATGACGAAATCGATCTCCTCTTGTGTGGTTGATCGACCAAGCGTAAATCGGATGGACCCATGCGCCGCTTCGTAGGAGACTCCCGTTGCAAGGATAA
Source organism: Candidatus Uhrbacteria bacterium (assembly GCA_014728655.1). Taxonomy (GTDB): domain Bacteria; phylum Patescibacteriota; class Patescibacteriia; order 2-12-FULL-60-25; family 2-12-FULL-60-25; genus 2-12-FULL-60-25. The sequence continues at coordinate 955 of WJLE01000268.1, read as the reverse complement.
CGTGTGATGGATCGAGTGTAGTGGACGCGCAAGCGGAACCCGTGGACGCCTGTACCCCCTTCGCATCTAAGTAGAGCACTGCAGCCTCCCCTTCAATATCCAGGAAGGAGATATTCACATTGTTCGGCAGACGGTCCGCAGGATGCCCGTTCAGCCGGCTCTTCGGGATCTTTAACAGACCCTTGGTTAGCCGATCGCGCAGAGCAATCAGACGGTTATTCTCCTGATTTTTCATTTCCTGAGCGATCTCCAACGCCGTCGCAATCCCGATGATGCCGGGCACGTTTTCCGTGCCGGAACGCAGACCCTTTTCTTGCCCACCACCGTAGATCAGGGGTTCCAGTTTCATACCACGCTTCACGACCAGCACCCCGATGCCTTTGGGGCCGTAGATCTTTGAGCCGTTGAACGTCAACAGATCGGTATGCAGCTTCTGCACATCCAGATCCAGGACACCGGCGGCCTGGCAGGCGTCGGAATGGAAGTAGGGGTACGGTGTCTGGCTCGTCTTGCGCCACTTCAGAATTTCCCGCCCGATCTCAGCAATCGGCTGAATGGTTCCGATCTCATTATTCGCATACATGATCGAGATGAGTATCGTCTCTTTTCGGATCGCAGATGCAACCTGTTTGGGGTTCACCCGTCCATAGGAATCTACGGGAAGCATCGTCAGATCAATCTCCTTCCGCTTCTGGAGCTGTTGTAGCGTTACAAGAACAGCGGGATGCTCGATGGCGGAGGTGATGACATGCGGCTTCGAGGCCGCGAAGCGGATCACCCCAAGCAGGGCAAGATTATCCGACTCCGTTCCGCCGGAGCAGAAGATCACCTCGTCCTCGCGAACGTTCACCATGGAGGCAATGGACTTCCGCGCCCGTTGAACAGCGCGCTGAACGGTTAGTCCCGCCGAATGGAATGATGAGGGGTTCGCAAATGAGAACGAAAAAAACGGCCG
>WJLE01000267.1 GCA_014728655.1 Candidatus Uhrbacteria bacterium | reverse complement strand
TGTGACACCACCTAAATTGATTGAGGAAGAGGAAGAAAGTGATTCCTAAATACAATAAACCCCTGCGATCAACGCGGGGGTTTTTTTAAGCGATCAACGATTCGCTTTTGGCGATTCTTTTCTAAACAACTACCAGATACGACCTACTGCCGGATCGGCATGACGAGGTAGCGATACTGCTCATCACCCGTATCCGGCAGAAGCAACATCGGACTCATCGCATCATTCAACTGAAGCTTCACCTTGTTTGTATTGATTGCAGCAAGACCATCACTGAGATATTTAAAATTCACCACTAAGTTCGTAGCCCCACCCGTAATCTCTCCCTGAAGCGCCGTAGAGGTCTTTCCTGTGCCCTGATCCGCCGAGAACACCTCCAGGACCCCTTCCTCCGGTTTAACGGCCAAATGGACGTCATAGAGCCCCTGCCGAGAGAATAGAGACGCAGCCTTCACCGCCTTTTGTAATTCGGAACGATCCAACAATACTTCCGTGCTAAAGGAATCCGGGATGATCTGTTGATAATCCGGGAACGAACCCTCGATCAAACGACTCACCAACTCCGTACTCCCAAATGTTACCACCAGTTGATTTTCTGTCGTCACCCACTGCACATCCTCCGGAACTCCGAGCTCATCCTTATACCCGGATAGGATTCGATTCACCTCCAACATCGTCCGAGCCGGTACGATTAATCGTGTTTCCATCGAACCTTTTGTGAGTTTCAGTACCCGTTCCGCAAGTCGGTAGCTATCCGTTGCTACGAAGGCCACAGATCCACTCCCCACCGAACCACCGAACCAGCAAGCAACTCCGGAGAGCTCCGGACGGGACTCTGAGAGCGAAACCGCAAAGGCAACCTGTGTGATCGTACGTTTTAAATCATCCACCGGGAATGACACTCCTTCGGACTTTGCTAGTTTTGGGATTAGTGGAAACTCCTGTGCCGCCATTCCCCGGACCACCGTTTCCTGTCCGCTCGCTTGAACCTTTAACCCCTCTTCGATCAACTCCAACTCTACCTTCCCTTGAGGTAGGAGTCCGATGTAATCCTGAAGCAATTTTGCCGGTACCGTGTATTCCCCCTCAACTTCAACCTTCCCGCGAACCAATGTACTAACGGCCAACTCCAAATTTGTTGCGGATAGTTTTAAATTTCCACCTTCTGTTTTTAATAACACATTCCCGAGTACGGGAAGATTAATACTCTTTCCAGTGATATGACTTACCACGGACAATCCTTGGATCAAGTTTTCTTGTGTACACACGAACTTCATATTCACTGTATATTATTTATATAGATAGAATAGAGGTAATAGTAGGGGCTGTGGATGATGGGGATGCGGAAGATTTACCGTCTATTTGTTGGGAATTGGAGTTGTTTTTATCCCCATCGTCTGTGGGAAGAGTCTGTTGGGTAGGTGGATGGTTTTGGTGGGTAAACATTCCTGATCTGCTCATCCACGATTCATACCGAGTTATCCATAGGGGCTGTGGATGATGGGGATTACACTTTATCGCTATAGACTTTCTCTCTCAAAAGAACGAGATCCTGTTTAAGCTGTTCATCCGTTTTCAACAGATCTGTAATTTTATTGCAGGCATGCATGGCTGTTGTGTGATCCCGGTCCCCTACATGCGCTCCGATCGCGGGGTAGGAGCACTTCGCATCCTCCCGCAGTAGGTACATGGCGATCTGACGCGGGAATGCCAATCGCTTCTCACGGCTCTTTCCTAACAGATCATCCATTTGGATGTCGTAGTACTGCACGATGATCTCCAGGAGTCGGCGTGGCGTGATATTCCGTTTTGGTACCGTGGGGACGAAGCTCTGTAGCAGGGTCTGTACCGTCTCCATGGTGGGCTGAATATTCTTGAACTGGTGATACGCGATGATCTTGTTGAGGCCACCCTCCAGCTCACGGACGTTGGATTTAACGGTGCCGGCGATGAGGCGTAGAATTTCCGGGTTCAGTGGATAGTTCTTCTGTCCGCACTTGGATTCCAAAATAGCGATCCGCGTCTCAAAATCCGGGGTGGAGACATCTGTAATCATACCCCATTCAAAACGGGAGAGGAGCCGGCTTTCCAGAGATTGAATATCCTTTGGCGAGCGATCACTGGAAAGGACGATCTGTTTGTTTAGCTGATGGAGGGCGTTAAAGGTATGGAAAAATTCTTCCTGCGTTCCCTGTTTCCCGGAAATGAACTGGATGTCGTCGACCAGGAGGACGTCCACGTTGCGGTAACGATCCTTGAACTCGTTGATCCGTCCACCACGCACAGCCTGAATAAACTCGTTCGTAAAACGTTCGCAAGTGACATAGCGGACCACAGCCTCCGTTTTGGTTTTGACCACATGGTGACCGATGGCCTGCAAGAGGTGAGTCTTCCCGAGCCCGGCGCTTCCGTAGATAAAGAGGGGGTTATAAGCAGCACCCGGGTTTGTGGAAGCGGCCAGGGATGCGGCGTGCGCTAGTTCATTCCCTTTACCGACGATGAAGGAATCGAATTGGTATTTCGGATTCAGTCCTACGTCATCGTTCTGATTCGATTCGTTAACCGGTGCCGCGGATTCCGGGATCCCAAACGAAGGTGGAGCTTCTGAGGATTGTGGTTCCGCAATCGGTTCGGTAGCCACTGCTGGTCGCATCTCGACACGGTAGGTTGCTTCGCGGATGGCGTTCGATGTGACGTGCTTCAAGGCTTTAACGATAGACTCGTGATACTTTTTCTCCAGCCAGGCTTTGGTAAAGGTGTTCGGAACCGAAATGATCGCCCTTCCATTTTCCAAAGAAGAGATCGCAGTGTTACGAAACCAGGTGGTGAAATTCGCTTTGGAGAGGGTGAGTTCGAGTTCACCCAGGGCGGACAGCCAGATGGCATGAAGGTCCATAGTAAGAGAGTTAGGAGAAGGTTATGGCGAGGTAGTGATTGCCTAGATATCAACAGTCGCGCATAGGTTCGTCAAATCTGTGGAGGGACTGTGGGTAAACAAGCATCGATCCGAAATATGGAAAACAAAAAGGCTTCCGAGCAGGAAGCCTGATAACCACTTCCTCAAGAGTCCGACGTTCAAACATCCATAAAAGAAACGCCGTTCCAATCGAGTAGTTGCTGGTTCCATCCGCAAGTTAGGACGAAGGTGTCATCCATGTTTGCGATATCGATGGCGCTTTGGCGCGCAAGTTCCAAGCGGATACCTCCGATGAGCAGGGTTTCTTCATGTGTCGTGACATATTGTATCCGGTAGATCCCAGCGGGAAGATGGTCGAACGTCGCTTTTGATCCGATATCCTTAACCGGACATCTCAGATCCTCCCGAACGATCACCCGGATGCCCTCGGGTGGGGCGAGATGGCCCATCGCATCCTGATACGGCACGACCTGGTCTGTCCAGTACCTCATTAGCGCATCCGTCTTAAACGACCGTTTGCGGTTTCGTGCTTTGAGATTTTTAAGCTCTTGATACAGATGTGCGCGGACACGCTGCATGGCAGCGGCATCCTGCATTGAGATGAGTGCTTTCATTTTGACTCCTGAGGGATTTTGGAAGGGGCTATAATGGATCTTTAGGGTTTATGGCGATATTGTCAATGATAGTTGATATAATCCATCCTCACGTCTTGCCAATTTGGCTTATCTATGACAATATACGCTTCACAAACGATATGCCGAAGCGAACGTACCAGCCGAAAAAGCGACATGCCATGAAAACGCATGGTTTTCGGGCACGGATGAGCACGAAGCAGGGGAAGGCGGTTCTGTCCCGTCGACGGGCAAAGGGCCGAAAAGCCCTGACGGTTTCCAAAGCGAAGTAACCATCCTATGTTGCCGAAAGCATCTCGGCTACGACATGAAAAAGATTTTGCGCGGCTGTCTGTAAAAGGACGGCCGCTTTATGGTCCGTACTGCATCCTCCGCGCTCGTAAGAGCGGCTCGGAACCCTCGAAGATCGGGTTTGTTGCCAGTGGGAAGATGTTCAAGAAGGCCGTGGACCGGAATCGTGTTCGCCGACGGATGCGCGAAGCGATTCGACCGCATCTCGATGAGATCCCACCGGGTTACGACATGAGTTTTATCGCGCGGAAGGAGGTCGCGGATGCTGAGCCGAAGGAGCTGAAAGCGTCCATGCTGCACTTGATCGAAAAGATGCCTGCAGAGATTCAGAAGCCATTGAAGCGTCGGCCGAAGCCGCCAAAAAGTCGCAAAGGGGTTATCGCGTATTCAAAAGAGCTGGGCGTTCCGCGCCCACCGGGGAAACGTCCGCAAAACCAGGACGAAGTATGAGTCTCTTACGGTTTCTTTGGTACATTCCAAGACGCATTGCGCAGGGTTTTATCGTCATCTATCAGCACACCCTGTCTCCGGATCACGGGATGATGTCCGTATTTTTTAAGTACCGCGTTTGCATCTTCCATCCGACGTGTAGCGAGTATGGATATGAGGCGATTGGGAAGTACGGCCTTCTGAAAGGTGGGATGAAGACCGCGTGGCGTATTTTGCGATGCAACCCGTGGAATCATGGAGGACATGATCCAGTGAAGTAACGTAAAGCCCGCCAGTGGGTGGCGGGCTAGCGAGTGAACGGACCGGGGGTCCGTTTTTGTGTTTCTAGGCGTCATGGATGATGGCGTGCGGAATCTCCCAATCGTTACGGAGCTTTTCGAGCAGACCGCTGATCTCCAGCGGCGTGTCGTAGGGTTCGGCATCCATAAGGGTGGATCCGGGCGACAGGATAAGGGATGGCAGGTCAACCGAATCGGTAAAGAAGGCGGGTTTACCCAGAAAGCTGGGCCAAAACTGGATGAGATGCGTACACAATGTGATACGCGGTTTCGTAAATCCATGCGTTGCCGCCACTTCGTCGATCGACTGTTGCTTAGTGAGCAGACCTCCTTTACACGGTCTTCCCAAAATGAGGATTCGAGGGTGTTCCGGGTCCGGTCTTAGTTTTCTGAGATCCTTGCCCCAAGGACATGTTCTGGGGTCGCTAACCGCCAATGCAAGTGCCTGGAACGTACGATCGAGGATTGGGGTCGTGCCGTTGGTGGTATAGATGCTTGCTGCCCACAGGGTCTCCATGTTTTGCAGATTTGGGCATCGCACGCCGGCTTCCTCATAGCGTTTTTGAATATTGACCTGCAGTTGTTTGATTTCGAGGGGTGTCACAGCCCATCCTTTCTGTTGAAGTGCACGGCTACGTTGACCAAATAAGGTGGGTTTGTCAACGATCAATCAAGCAAATCATGCGCATTCCGGACGTTGAAACGAATGTATCCTCCACAAGGATGCCTGGTCAGATGTAGGGGTGACATGGTGCCTTACTCCTACGCGTCTCGGCGTCCCATCGCATCCTGCGGAATGCGGATAACCTTTGTACGGGAGGTCTTCCCTTTAATGATTTCGATCTCGCGTTGCGGAACCTTCCATTGTTTTGAGAGGAATCGGATCAGCGCCTGATTCGCTTCCCCATCGGTCGGGGATGCGGTTAATCGGATCTTCCAGACATCGTCCACACATCCTACGATTTCGTTTTTGGATGCGTTTGGCTGAACGCGAACGGTGATGCGCGTCATGTGGCTCGGATCGTCTTGAGGATTGCCGGCAGCAGGCTGGGTCCGCACATGATGATGTCTGCATCCGTCGTCTTCCACGGCTTCCCGTTCAGATTCACGGATTTGCCACCGGCCTCTCGTACCAAGAGCGCTCCGGCGGCAATATCCCAAGG
>WJLE01000266.1 GCA_014728655.1 Candidatus Uhrbacteria bacterium | reverse complement strand
GTGGGGTGGGGGGAGCCGTCCGGAACCAAAGACCTTGGCGGATAAGTGGATCCTACATCGATTGAGCCAAGTCACCACGAGCGTGACGAATAAAATCGAGAAGTATGAGCTTTCATCTGCCGGGGAGGAGCTTCGAGAATTCACATGGAGTGATTTAGCGGATTGGTACTTGGAGATCGCGAAGATCGAGAAGGGGAAGGAGGCGATGCTATCCTATATCCTCCATACCCTGCTCAAGCTCTGGCATCCGTACATGCCGTTTGTTACGGAACACATCTGGCAGACGGCCGGATTTGAGGGGCAGTTGATCGTGGCGGATTGGCCGGAGCTGGGAGCTTCCGTGAACGATGTTACGGCGTTTGAAGATCTGCGCCGATTGATCACGGATTTTCGTCGTTTGCGAGCTGACAATGGGATTGAGGCAGCAAAGATGGTTGAATTTGCCGTCTCAGGACCCACGGACGTGAAGGCATTGATCGAGGATCATCTTGAGGTGATCTCTACACTGACCCGAGCGGAAGCGATCCGGCAGGTTGATGCAATCGATGATGCTTGGAGTGCGATTCCGTCGGGGGCGGCAACGATCGGTTTGAACCTTGCCGGTGCGATCAATATCGGCAAGGAGCGAGAAAAGGTGCAAAAGGAGTTACGGGATACGGAGACATACGTTGCGAATCTGGAATTGAAACTCACGAATACGGAATTTACCTCGAAAGCTCCGGAACACGTCGTCGTTTCGATGAAAGAAAAGTTCGCGGAGGGGAAGATAAAACTGCAGAATCTGCGGGAACGAATACAGAAGTTGGGGTAGTATAGATTGCCCCAAGGGATGATTCCTGTTTGAATACGGGAATCGTCCCTTTTTTTGTGAGGTGGGTCATGGGTGAGAAAAGCATTTGTTCTGTCCGGTGTGTTTGCCCAATCGAAGCGGTCATCCGCTGGCAGAAGACGAATGTCTGCTTGGCATCGATGCCGTACATGGTCCGAAGGGCGCGCATGATGATTTTGTCAGCATGGCCGATGAACTGTTGAAGGCAAACCCTGCGCTGAAGGTCTGTGTGCATCGGATGGGGGGCTACAGTCGTGTCACGATCCGCCACAAAGTGCACGAAGCGCAGTGCTTGGCACAGAGCTGTTTCGCGCTCGCGATCCATCCGTTGTTGCCAGGAGAGTTCCTGCGTACGCTGGCCACGGTCATTGACATCAAGGCAGCGAAGAGCGTCTTGGACCCAACGAAACTAACGTGCAATGATGTTACGAACGAAGCGTTCTAGGCGCTGCACACAAAACTTACCCCTCGGTTCGACTACGGACCGAGGGTTTTTTAATCCATCCAAATCAAGCGCTTTTCAAGTCTTTTTCCACATTTGTTGAGGCAAGTATCAAAGAGGCGGTGCATGAAGTTAAAAATAACTTGAAGGAAAGATAAATATCAGTTTAATATGCACATGTTCCATCACTTTCCACCGACGTTGGCTCCCTTTAACATGTGTATGATCCCTCGAATGGGTGACTTAATTCATTTTAATACGCATCCGTTGATGCATCATGCATATGAAACAGCTCCTGAAGAAGCTCCTTGCGAGCCGACGTGCACGGACAGCTGCAACGCTTTCCGCAATGCTCCTCGCTGTTGTTGCTGGTAAGCCCTGGCTCTCATAACGCGTTCTACGAGGTGGAGAACGATCGGCGGACGGGAGGGAATGTCCATATGAATACAGCGAATATCCCCCCTCTCCAAACGCACGGTCGTTTTTCGTTTTCCAATCTTTTTCAGCCAACAATCGTACAAGCGGAGGATCGCCGCCGCCGGCAACGGATTCTGCTCGTCCTCTCTGCTGCGACCTTTGCGTTTTCCCTTTTGCTCAGTGTCATCTTTTTTATCAATGAATTCGAGACGGATACGGAGTCGCGTATCTCTTTGCTCCTACCCATCCTGGTCGTATTGATTTGCGGGATTTCCTTTTGGCTGGCGCGTAGGGAGCATATCGTTTCCGGTTCCGTACTACTGATTACGCTGTATACGGCATTGCCTGTGATGAGCTATGCCCGATGGGGCGCGGATATCCCACAACCTCTGCTGTTTGGAGCGATCATTATTATCGTCACGAGTATCCTTTTGGGAACGCGTTCCGGTTTTGGCATCGGTTTGCTTCTAGCGGTCTACATTCTCGTCGTTACGCATGGGCAGGAGGTGGGACATCTATCCGTCGATCGATCTTGGGTCGCGCAGCAACTGACCATTTTTGATGCTGCTGGGTTCGCAATCACCCTGGTGTTGGTTTCTCTGATCGCCTGGTTGTCGAACACGGAGATGGAACGGTCCCTGAAGCGTGCCCAAGCCTCGGAAGCAGCACTCAAGCAGGAGCGCGATCTATTGGAAGTTCGTGTAGAGGAGCGGACACGCGCGTTAAAGCATGCACAGATGCAGACAATGGATGAGCTGTATCGGATGGCGGAATTCGGTAAACTTTCAAGCGGTTTATTTCATGATTTTGCCAATCTGTTGACAGCGGTTTCGCTGAACATCGGAGCCATCAAAGAAGATACAAAGAGTTCTCTTCAGGAGGTTCGGGATCACGTGGACGAGGCTGCACATGCAGCATCACATATGCAGCGACTGATGCAGTCCGTCCGCAAGCAGTTTCGTGTAAATCAGGAGGCGCTACGAATCAATGTTGCGGATGAGGTCGATCAGGCCTTGCGGCTGATTGCCGCAACGCTCCGTAAGCGGAATATTACGGTCACGTACTCCGGAGATCCGACCGTGACGATCTACGGGAATCCGTTGAAACTCAATCACGTATTGATGAACCTGTTGACCAATGCGGCAGACGCACTTGAAGGGGTTCAAGATCGGAAACGAGAGATACGAGTTTCCATCGAACGGGCAAATACATCTGCAGTCATCCGTGTGCGGGATAACGGATCGGGCATTGCACCGGAAATTCTGCCGCGTATTTTTGAACTGTATTACACCACGAAGTCGTCCGGAACGGGGATCGGTCTCGCAACCAGTCGCAGGATCGTGATGGAGGATTTCTGCGGATCGATGACCGTGGAAAGTGTGCCGGATCGGGGGACGACGTTTACCCTCATGCTGCCGCAGGAGCAGCAACGCATGTATGACACCGCGCCTGATCAATACGCAAAACCCATCTAGCTCGACGATGTCGCGCTCGGACGAAGCCCAGGTTCTTGGGATTTTAGGGAGGTCCGCTTCCGGTGCGGAGCATGCCGGAGGCCTTGAGCGTACGATACGGCAACTTGAGGCGGAGGTGCGTTGCGCATCTCCCGACCTTCATCGTTTGGCATTATTGTTCTGGTCCGTTTCTCGTGTTGATCCAGAACGGGTCGGTCCACGACTTTTAACGTCGATTGTCCGCATTCTGCTGTGTGCAGAGCGGAAGTCCGGAGGACCGTATGCCTCCGGATCCGCCGATCCCGATGTGATCGTGAACGCCTATCTCTGCTCGGCGCTGTGGTTGCATGATATGGCGCCGGAGGCGCTTTATGCCTGGGTAGAATCCGCAGTCCTTGAGGCGTCGGATCCACAGGTCTGTCAGTGTGCGTTTTTGCTTGCGTCCGGCGGATGCCCGACGGATCGGCTGCAGACACGTTTGCAAACCATGAAACAATCCGATCTGGATCCGCATGCACGCGCTTATGCGCACCGTTTTTTTCCGGATCCGAGCAGTCGGTTTGTTGGATCCGACCCGATCCTCGAGGCATTGTATGCACAACCCTCCGACGAAACGATTCCCACGCCCTTTGTTTATGCGGAGGAAGTTGCGCAGTCGTTTGCGTCCGTGGAATCGGAGATTCAACGATGGCCAAGTGAACTGCGTGAACAGATTCTGCCAACCGTCCGTCGTGTGCAGAGGGCGGCGGGGGATGATTTTGTCGCAAGATTGCTCTGGACGTTTTTTGATGCATTAAAGGATCCACGTCCAAATGCGCAAGAGATGACAAAACAATTGACTACGTCGTTGATCTGGGTTTGGGTGACCTATACGTTGCTGGATGATATCTACGACGGAGATGTGAAACCGGATCATCTGCCCGCGGTTCAGATGTCCTTCCGTCGGATGCGGGCCGCCGTTCAATCCGCCTGTCCGGAACAGATGGAATTTCAGCATTCCGCGGATGCGCTT
>WJLE01000265.1 GCA_014728655.1 Candidatus Uhrbacteria bacterium | reverse complement strand
CGTATGTACTGCTCCTACAGGCAACGCATCCAAACTCCGACTCCGAAAACGATCCGTACTAGCGGATCGTTTTTTATTTATGCCTCTTCCAGCCCCTTATCCTGATCGATGGTTTGAGACCGGTCTGCTTCGCGTTCACGGAAATAATAATCTACCTCCAAGATCGGCGTACCGAACGTATAGTTGACGTAAAAGCTTTCCGGCACATCGTCCACTTCCTTGTTCCAATTGTCTCCATAGAACTTCCGCGCCGCCTCCTCTGTCTTCAGCCAGCGTAACACCCCTCCGCGCGCAACCGCATAGGTTTTAATATCGGTCTGAAACTTAATGAGCCGCGTTCCGGGTTTGTACGTGACATTTCCACCGATGGGGATGAAAGACATTTGCTCCAATGGAATGACGTTGACTTTTGTAAAATCCGGATACCAACTGAAATACGTTTTCTCGTTCGGAAAGACATACCGCTTGCCGTCAATTGCATAATAGTACACCGCCGTATCGCTTTGCGTGTTCGGGTCGCCGTCATCCGGAATCTTAATGAGATCTCCGGCTTCCAGATCCAATGCCAAACCTCCAACGTAGGTAACGGTTGCGACATCATCCAGTGGTTGATCGCCGATCTTTGCCGAGTACGTCGACGTCCCCTTAAAGAGGCTCTTCACGCGAAAACGCGCTTGTCCGAACAGGTTCGTTGTATCGTCGATGACTTCCAACGTATCCTGCACACCTCGGGAGGAGTTCAGCGTAATCTGAACATCCGGAATCCCGATCCCGAAACCATCCGTCACCTTTACCGTAACCGTCGCGCTGTCAATGTTATCCGCTTCAACCTGATCCTTATCTGCGGACACACGAGAACGGTCGTAATCAATTTCCAGTGCGTGTACACCGGGCGTCGTAGCCAGCACAGCCATCGCACTGACAAACAGGATCGATACTAAGCGCTTTATCATACGTATACCATTGTATCGAACCCGGCCGATTTGTTGTAGGGATGGAATCTAAAGCGTCTTTTTCAGGTATTCCCCGGTCAAGGACTTCTTCATCTTTACCGTCTGCTCCGGCGTTCCCTCACTCACGACCTTTCCGCCACGGATGCCTCCTTCCGGACCCATGTCCACAATCCAATCGGCCGCCTTGATCACATCCACATTGTGCTCGATCACAAGGACGGTATTCCCCTTGTCCACCAGCGCGTTCAGAACGCCCAAGAGACGCTTAATATCTTCGAAGTGCAGACCCGTGGTCGGCTCGTCCAAAATATAGAGCGTCCGCCCCGTCGCGCGACGGGAGAGCTCCGTTGCCAGCTTCACGCGCTGCGCTTCTCCGCCGGAGAGCGTCGTAGCCGGTTGTCCCAATTTAACATAGCCCAGACCAACGTCATGCAGGACGGAAAGCTTCTCGTAGACGAGAGGTTGATCCACAAAGAACCGCCGCGCCTCCTCCACCGTCATGTCGAGCACGTCGGCGATATTCTTGCCCCGCCAGTGAATCTCCAGCGCTTCCTCGTTATACCGGCGTCCGTGACATTCGGAGCATTCCACGTAGACGTCTGGCAGGAACTGCATCTCAATCTTCACATACCCGTCGCCTCCGCAGGCTTCACAGCGCCCGCCGCCTTTGACGTTAAACGAAAACTTCCCGGCATCGAACCCGCGCATCTTCGCTTCCGGGATCTCCGCAAACAGATCGCGGATCACGGTAAACACACCGGTGTACGTGGCCGGGTTGGAACGCGGTGTGCGACCAATCGGAGACTGGTCTACGGAAACGACCTTATCCAGGTGCTGAATCCCTTCAATCTTCTTATGCTCCCCCGGAAGTTCTTTAGAATGATAGAAATGATGGGACAATGCACGTGCCAGGATATCGAGTACGAGCGTGGATTTTCCGGAACCAGAAACGCCGGTCACACAGGCAAACAGGCCTAGGGGTAGCTTGAAATCCACGTTCTGCAGGTTAAAGGCCGTTGCCCCTTTCACGGTTAGCGCCTTCCCATTTCCCTTGCGTCGCTTCTTCGGGATTTCCAGTTTACGTTTCCCTGTCAGGTACGCCCCGGTCAGGGACTCCTTATTGCGTTTGATCTCCGCCAACGTCCCCATGGCGATGATCTCCCCTCCGTACTCCCCGGCACCCGGACCCACGTCGATGACATGATCCGCCGCTTCCATAACAGCCTGATCGTGTTCTACGACAACGATGGTGTTCCCCAGATCCCGTAGACGCTTCATGGTGTTGATGAGCTTATCGTTGTCGCGTTGGTGCAGCCCGATGGAAGGTTCGTCCAAAATATAGATCACACCGGACAGTTCCGCGCCCAGCTGTGCAGCGAGCCGAACACGCTGCGCTTCTCCACCGGAAAGGGACATGGCGCTGCGATCAAGCGTCAGATAGTTCAGGCCCACATCGATGAGATTGACCAGGCGACGTTTGATCTCCGTGCTCAACTGATCCACGATGATCCGCTCCCGCTCCGTAAACCCCATGGGATCCTTCTTTGTGACTTCTTTTACCCGCATGATCTTGGATGCTTTGACCTTCTTGGGACCCCTTCCAAGGCCATCGAACCAGGTGAACAGATCATCAAGCGGCATGGCCACCAGATCGGCAATCGTTTTGTCCGTGACCGTCACGGCAAGCGCCTCCGGGCGTAGCCGTTTTGCCTCACACACCGGACAGGTCATCACGCGCATGTAGGTCTCGATCTCCTTCTGAACGTACTCGCTATCCGTCTGCTTGTATTTATCTTCCAACATGGCCAGGATGCCCGGGAACGTCAGTCTTTTGCCGTCTACGTCATACTCCCGATCCCCGGTCCCTTCGAACAGGATATCGATGGATTTTTTACTGAATCCACGCACCTCCTCATTCACGGAAAATCCGTTCGCCTGACCCACGGCATCGATCAATTTGAGATGCGAGGTCTGGTTCCCGGCAATGCGCGTCCACGGCTTGATCGCGCCCTGTGCAATGGTGAGTTTTTTGTTTGGGATCACGAGATCCGGTTCCAGTACTAACTTCGTCCCAAGACCCGTACAGGCGGGGCAGGCGCCATGCGGTGAGTTGAAACTGAACAGACGCGGCTCAAGGGCGGGCAAGGAGATATCACAATCCGGACAGTATAGAGACTGCGAATACAATGTCTCGTCTAATGTATCCTCATCAAGGGTCATGACGAGCCCATTCCCAAGTTCCAATGCCTGTTTTACCAGTTCCAGTAATGACTCTATGACCATGTTGGTCTTCGCTTCGATCTTTGCGATAACCACTTCAATGGTGTGCTCCGTCTTTTTGTCCATCTTTACGCGAAGCAGCTCGTCGATATCAACCAACGTTCCATCGTAACGCACTTCATGATAACCGGCGTTCATTGCGCCCTGAAGTACGACCTTGTGCTCCCCTTTCTGCTCACGAACCATGGGGGCCAGTAGGATGATGTTGGAGGTCTTTGCCTGTTCAAAAATCTTTTCCGTGATTTCTTTAGGGGACTGCTCCGTGACCTCACGCCCGCACTCATGACAATGTGCGCGACCCGCTCGAGAAAAAAGGAGACGTAGATGATCGTAGACCTCTGTGACCGTTCCGACGGTCGAGCGTGGATTATGAGAACTTGATTTCTGATCGATGGCCACGGTCGGGCTCAACCCCGTGATCTCGTCAACGTCCGGCTTATCCTGCAGTTCCAAAAACTGACGCGCGTAGCTCGACAAACTCTCCATATACCGCCGTTGCCCTTCCGCATGGATCGTATCGAATGCCAGGGAGGACTTCCCGGAACCGGAAAGACCCGTAATCACGATCAATTTGTTTTTTGGAAGGTTGACGCTGACGTTCTTAAGATTGTGAACGCGAGCACCGCGGATCTGGATGGAGTTGGAGATGGTCATGTGCCTCGGAGGTTAATCCCATCGCTGAAAAATGACGGGATGCAATGGTCGCGAGGCTACCACGGTTTGAGATAACTGGCAAGAGCGCGGGGTGCCGAGCAAATCAGTTTGGAGTGGTCGAGCATTCCCAGCGCTGCGTCGGACTCGTCAGGAGATTATACGAACAGCGGCAATAGGTACTAAGATCATCGGATAGGCACCTCCCATTTGCATCCTCACAACTATTGTGACGGATGCATCGATCAATCGTGTCACATTCCCACTTCCCACTAAGACATGTACACCATTGCCCCTGCGTTGCTGTTCGGCAGATGTTAAAGCGGTGATTACACACAGCGCCTTGGGAGCAATCCGCATCGTCCTCGCAATGCCACTCCCCATCTAGACCACAGATACAAGGCTGCTTGAATCGGATGCTGTTTGCGGTTTGAAAAAAACAGATCGCATTTGTATTCGCACATGGAATTCCGCCCCCGCACTCTCCAGCATGTTCGGTTGATGCGGAGCCATCATAATCTACCCTCCACTTCGTAAGTTTCGCTTTCCCAGTACAAAACGCTTCATCCTCACTTGGATTGCTCGGTGCGTTTCCGTCAGCCAGGTTAAACTCGCAACGGATGGCTTTCCGGCCCTGAATTGCCTCCAGAATCTCCGGCTTCACGGACCAATAAGTTCCGCCTCCGGACAACATTCGGTTCTTGCTGAATGCGCACAACGACGCGCGTGCGATGAGGTTTTCATTAAAATTAGCACCCTGACCCGTTCCGTAACCCGTTAGCAGGTTTGCACCACTCCTATTGCAATCGCTTTTTGCAATGATGGCAAAATCATCCGCATTACCCACAACCGCGCCCACGCCTTCGGTTGCTGCCGTAATCAGCTTGCCCGTTGCATCTTTATTATCGTTGTACTGAACCGCGAGCACCGCGCCACGGACGCCTCCCTTCCCCTCACAAAGCTGCTCCGCCTTTGAATCCGCATCCGACTCCTTCAGGTTAAACTGATACGTTGCCTGTCCGGACTGATTTTTATCTGACGCCTTCCCCCCCACCACATGGGAAACGTTCGTCACCTTGGCCGTTGCGATATGATGAACAAAGTTTGCCTGCTCTGCCGGCGTTCTTGCATTAATCTGCTCCGGTGTCGGCTGCGCAAAGTTACAGACGTAGACCAAGTACACGGCCTCCGGCACTCTTCCATCGTGATAGTTGATCGTGCCGCCGATCTCTACGGATGCGCAGACCTTTCGCGTACTCGCGACCCCTTGGCACTCGTCGTACGAACCGCTGGCGCAGGACGTACAAATCTCTCCGTCGTTGAAGCAGGCGGTTCCATCACACGGATCCCCGGTGGCACCCTTGACCCAGTATTTGTGGCCGCATTCCGCCTGTTTCGGTTCGACGGTATAGGATCCATCACCGATGGCACTACGGTCCGTAATGTCCGGAGGCACGCCGGCATCGGCCAGCTCCAAATCCTTGTCCAGGTTGCTACAACTCTGTGCATTGATGAACTGGATCGTATTTATCATGTACACCTTAATCGGATTCAATGTCAGCAGTGCCGGATTTAACGTGCGCAGGATCGTTGCTGCGCCAAGCACTAACAGCATGCCAATGATGGCATCACGCATCAGATCTTTGCCTTTTTGAATACTTTCGATGGCCGAGCTGAGCATGTACAGGAACGCCCCGGCGATAAACATGACGGTCACGATCACGGCAAGAATGGACACGGCATAACGGTAGACCGTCACGATGTAGGTATTCACACCCTGAATCTCCTTCACGCCACCGATTGGAATATTAAGGGTGATTACGGGCTCCTTGGCGTAGCACCGACCCTTGCTCTGCTTACAGAGCTCCCATGGCTCCCAGATTCCATCCTGCTCCTCACATTCACTCCCGGTAAAACAAAGCCCCTGAGCTTGCAGCAAATTTTCCGCACTGACCTGCTGACCGGGTGCTGTTCGGATGATCCGCTGCAGCGAACCTGCGCACTTCGTATCCATGGTTCGATCCAGCTGCTTACAGCGTGCTGCACACAGCTCCCGCGTGTAGAGTTTATCGTCCGCTAAAACGGGCGCACCTGTATTTTTATTCAAACACTCCGCTGCCGTCTCCCCCTCCTTACAACGACAAAAGCAGGATCCCTCGTTATAGACGGGAAGCGATTTCAAGTTCCGTGATTCCGCTCGAAGGTAGTTATAAACCATTGGAGGGAACTCCACGATTGGCGATCTGGTCGTCGCATCAACTGCTGCAGCGAGCGGATTGATCGCTGCAATGGGGGAGATCCCTGCCGCGTCCTTCTTTTTAACCACCATGCCACCCTGTATTTCTGTGTTCTGACTAACCAAACTGGCCCATTTTTCGTTATTGCACACTGTCCTGCGTTTTACACAATCCCCCTTCCGGTCCGATGTCGTATTACAGAAGCCTTGTTGATTGGCGTAGACAACCGCCGCCTGTGCCATGGCTGGCGTTGTCTGTGCCTGTGCGACCAACGGAAGCGCAATCGTTGCCAGCACTCCGATCACGAAGCCTGGGAACCATGAGGAAATCCGTCGTTGTTGCATAGGGACTATTGCGGAAGACTCTCCAACGTTTGATCCAAAATTTGTCGGAGCAATGCCTCATCCAAGTATCCCTGCACCTTAGCACCGTTCACAAAAAACGTTGGCGTGCCCGATACGCCGACGCGCTTCCCAACGTCGATATCGTTATCGATCTTCATATCGTACTTCCGTGACTCCATGCAGGCGTCGTATTCCTCCATCCGGACATTCGCTGATGCTGCGAGTTGTCGCAAGGCTTCCGGACTCGATTGGTTCAGATCCGTAAAATACTGATCATGGAAACGCCAGTATGCCTCCTGTCCCTGCGCGAGGATACAGTTCGCCGCAAGCGCGACCTCCCGACTTCCGCCGGTCGGGTCGATGACCGGGTAGTCACGGATCAGGAACCGAACGCGATCCTCATAGTCCTGCATGATGCGACGAATCACATGTGCATTCCGTGCGCAGAACGGGCACTGATAATCCACAAACTCTACAAGGGTGACCCGTGCCGATCGGAGTCCTAGCTCCGGAGCAATGGAGGTGGGCTTCAAGGCCAACAGATCCTGCTGTGTGACTTGCGTATTCGCTGCAACCGATGCCGCCGAGGATTGCAACCGGAGCTCATCCGGCGTCGGCGCAGTACCGGTTGTTTTGAACTGATAGGCATAGCTGGCAAAGGTTATCAGGATCCAACCGATCGGAATTGCAACAATCACAACGACGATCACTCCGATGATGACCAATAACCGCCTTCGTTTTCTCCGCCGTCCAAGCACGTACGGGTTCAATCCTTCCTCCTCCATGGGACCTATCATACCATTTGAGGGCTGAATATTCGATAATAAGAAGGTGGGTTTTGGTTATTGGGTTTGAACGTAGAAGCGTTGAGGGGCGCTAAAACCCCTTTCGAAAACACAAACGATGACCAAACCCGAGCCATTGACGAAAAGGGAGCTTTACGATACCCTCCCGGGTACTCAAGTCTTATGCAGGATCTGATCCTCCCGATTATCCAGATGGTACTTGCCGTACTCCTCGTCACTGCAATTCTATTGCAGCAGAGGGGTTCGGGTTTGGGTGCGGCTTTCGGAGGTGGTGGCGACGTCTATCGAACGAAACGCGGTGTGGAAAAAATACTTCACTATGCGACGATCGGTCTCGCTATCGTCTTTTTCGGAAACGCATTCCTG
>WJLE01000264.1 GCA_014728655.1 Candidatus Uhrbacteria bacterium | reverse complement strand
TGGTAGGACATAATATTCTATAGCAAAGTCATCCCGACAAACGGAGGGATCCGATCGCGCCGTGGAGTCATCGAAGTCGAGTCAGGAGAACAGACAGCCGGAGCGAGAAAGTACCGATTACCATCCTCACATTAGTACTTGCACTTAAGATGAATCATTTCTATGGATCCCTCGACAAGCTCGGGATGACGAAATTATTTCACCAGCTGTTTCTCCGCATCTAGCGCAGCCATACACCCACTTCCTGCAGCGCTAATCGCCTGTCGATAACGGGAGTCCTGGAGATCGCCGCAGATGAAGAGACCGGGAGTCTTACACTTCGTGGTTCCCTTCTCAACAAGGACGTATCCCTTGTCATCAAGGTCAACAAACGCTTTGATGAGTTCCGTGTTTGGTACATGTCCGATTGCCGCGAACACACCATCGATATTCATATCACGTGTAGTATCATCCTTCGTGGACTTCAATCGCACACCGGTCACTTTGCCAACATCCACACCGTAGATCTCCTCTACGACCGTATCCCAGATCACTTCGATCTTTTGATTCTGAAACGTCCGTTCCTGCATGGCTTTGGATGCACGGAATGCATCGCGACGATGGACAATGTAGACCTTCGAAGCGAAACGCGTCAGGAAGTTTGCTTCCTCCATGGCACTGTCCCCTCCGCCCACGATGATGACTTCCTTGTCTTTAAAGAAGAATCCGTCACAGGTCGCACACGCACTCACACCCTTCCCATAAAGCGCCTGCTCCGATTCCAATCCCAACCGACGCGCGGTTGCACCCGTGGCCATGACGACGGTTTTGGCAGGATAGGTTTCTCCTTTTGCGGTAACAACAAACGTCCCATCTTCCTGAAGTTCAATCTTCTCCACCCGTTCCGTTTTAATCTCCGTGCCAAACCGTTCTGCCTGCTTCTTCATCTTTCCCATGAGTTCCGGACCTAAAATGCCTTCCGGGAACCCCGGGAAGTTCTCGACGTCCGTGGTCGTCATGAGCTGACCACCGGGTTCGTCCCCCTCAAACACCAACGGCTTCATGTCCGCCCGAGCGGCGTAGATTGCAGCGGTCCAACCGGCCGGGCCGGAACCAATGATGATGATATCTCTCATATCCTATTGCGTAGGGCGTGGTTGCGTCGTTGCGTAGGGCGTGGATGGAATCCCACGCAACCATGCAACCACGCAACGACACAACCGTCTTAGACGTGCTTCATCAAGCGCTCCTTGAGCTCTCCAAGCTCCATGACGCCGACCATCTGGTCCACAACTTGCCCGCCCTTAAACACGAGCAGCGTCGGGATGCTCATCACGCCGTACTGCTGCGCATACTGGCTGTTCTCATCGACGTTCAGTTTTCCAACAACCGCAGCGTCCCCGACCTCCTCAGCCAGCTTATCGATTGTTGGCGCCATCATGCGGCACGGTCCGCACCACGGAGCCCAGAAATCCACAAGCACGGGTTTTTCGGACTTAAGCACTTCTGCATCAAAGGTGTCGTCAGTAAATATTTTTTCCATACAATCAATGGTAAATAATCTTTGTGTGATGATCCTAAACCCGGTGAAATCAAATGTCAAATTGACATGACTATCTGTTCTGTGCTCATGCGACACGATTCGTGATCCAGGATTGACAATCGGGATAGCTTCCATTAGATTTTCGGAAACCCGTTCATTTTAACGACTAAGGAGAAGAGATGGGTGCACGCAAAGAGAAACATCGTCCGCTGAAGCCCTCAACGAGTATCACGCGCATGGACAGCGTCCCCCCGGATGCCGCTCGTGCACTGCTGACGGAAAATCTCACGACGTTCGGCGCCGTGAAGAAGGACCCCAACCTTGCCAGGGATGTACTCCAGCGATCCGGTCAGCTCGAACACGTCAGCGGTCCGATCGCAACCGTTCTCGTCAGCGCACGTCAGCGTACCCGACACCTTCACTAAGCGCTCTGCGCTGCAAACAACCAAAGAGCCGCCCTCTGATCTGGAGGACGGCTCATATTTATTACTGTTGATTATCGCTTGAGCTCAAAGGTCTGTTCCGAAACTTCCTCATGATAGATGTCGAGTCGATCGCCAACGGCGACTTTCACCTTCCCTTTGATCGCAAGTCCGCACTCCGTTCCGGCTGCCGCTTCCTTCATGGTCTGCTTACCGATCTGAACGGTTTCGATCTCCACGTCTCCAAGCGGCTCCTCCCCCCGCCAGACACGCGCCTTTTCACCGGTGACGACTTTTCCGCTCTGTACCTTCCCACCAATCACCATTCGTCCCTGCTCCGTCCGGAAGACGGCCAGCGTATCGAAGGTTCCGATCTGAAGCAGTTTTACTTCCGGCTTGAGTAGTTTGTTCAACTCCTTCACGATATCGTCCTGCAGTTCGTAGATGATCTTGTACTTTCGAATCTCTACGCCCACATCCCGAGACATTTCCGCGATCTGCGGATCCTCATTCACGTTAAATGCGTAAACGATCTTCGAAGCGTTCTGAGCTGCGCTCACATCCGTATCCGTGACGTTCCCAAGTCCCTTTTTAATCACTTCTACGCCGACCCGTTCGTCCTGCACCTTTTCCAGCATCCCCATGATCGCCTCCAAGGATCCCAGCACATCGGACTTCAATACGACCTGTAGCATCTGCTTCTTGGTCTCCTTCTTCTCTTCTTCCGTCTGAATCTGTTTCTTTGCCACAAACGCGTCAGCGACCTGATGTGTGCTCTTTACCTTGGTGGAAAGTTTCTTTGGATCCGAGGGAACTTCGATAATATCTCCAACTGCAGGAGCCACTTTGAACCCAAGAATTTTTACCGGTGTCCCAGGCGGAGCCTCTTCCAATGCTTTGCCGGTCCAATCCTTCATGGCGCGAACGCGGCCATACAACGCGTCGCCGGAGCTCAAATGTGCGTTGCGCTTTAGCGTTCCGCTTTGGACCAAGATGGTTGCCACCGGACCCTCCCCTTTATCGACGTGGGATTCGATCACCGTACCCATGGCCAATCGGTCCGGGTTCGCACGGATCCGATCCGGATCAAGATCCGCAACAAGCAGAATCATCTCCAAGAGATCATCAATGCCCATCCCGCTCTTCGCCGAAATTTTCACTAACGGCACATTGCCGCCCCAATCTTCCACTTGCACGCCGTACTCCGAGAGCTGCGCCAGCACCTTGTCCGGATCCGCTTCCGGCTTATCCATCTTGTTCAAGGCAACGATAAACGGAAGGCCGGCAGCCTTGATGATATCGATCGCCTCCTTGGTCTGCGGCTGCACTCCGTCATCTGCGGCAACCACAAGGATCGCGATATCAGCCACCTTCGCGCCACGTGAACGCATCACCGTAAACGCCTCGTGACCCGGCGTGTCGATAAACGTAATCTTTCGATCCTTCTTCTCCGCCTGATACGCACCGATGTGTTGCGTGATCCCGCCGGCTTCGGATTCCATGACATGCGTAGCGCGGATGGCATCGAGGGTCTTGGTCTTCCCGTGATCCACATGTCCCATGACCACGATGACGGGCGGACGTGACTGAAGCGATCCGGCATCGGATTCCATCACTTCCTTCAGGCGATCCTGTGCCGCAACCTGCTCCGTAGCTTCTTTTTCCACTTCAGTTTCGGGTTCCGCCTTAAAGCCGAGCTCTTCAGCGATGATACCGGCGGTTTCAAAATCCAGCCGTTCGTTCTGGGCGGCAAGGATGCCATTGCGCATCAGCTCCTGGATCACGCGCGTCACCGGCAGGTTCATGAGACCCGCAAGATCACGGACGATGATCACAGCGGGAATCTGGATTGGCTTCAGTTCCGACGGATCCTTCTTCTCTTCTTCCGTCGTCGTTTTAAGGAGGGAGGATCGCATGCGCTCCCGACGACGATTTTCATGCCATTTCCGGATGATTCGTTCTGCGAGCAGGTCGTCTACTTTAATGGCGCGATGCCCAATAGAAAAACCGAGCCCTGGTAGTTTTGCCAGAAGCTCCTTCGGGGTGACGCGCAGGCGCCGAGCAAGCTCAGAGACGTTCATAATGTGGCGTAGCCTACGAAAAATCGCGGTTTTTGTCAAACATTCATGACAAGATCTTAAAGAGAAAAGGGTAAGGAGTAAGGAGCGCAGCATAATCCTCTTTACTCCGTTCTCCTTACTCCTTACTCTTCTCCCATCTATGGATGGATTACTCCTTATAGACAAACCGCCAGGCATGACCAGCCACGATGTCGTGGACCGTGTCCGTCGGATTTCGGGAACCAGAAAAGTCGGACACGCCGGGACGCTCGATCCGTTTGCCACGGGATTACTGATCCTGGGCATGAACAAAGGGACGAAGCAATTA
>WJLE01000263.1 GCA_014728655.1 Candidatus Uhrbacteria bacterium | reverse complement strand
TTTTGACGGCGATGAAGACCCTGACACGGCAACGCTGAACGCCGTGTTCCTCAAGGTGTCTGCGATCATCTGCGGACGCCTTGAGGGGGTTTATGGATCTGATGTGATTGATACATGGACAACGACAACAGCGCCGCAACTCATCAGGAGTCTCTCTGATGACATGTCTATTGGTCTCTTGTATGGCGGCGACCCGCGGTTTCAGGGCACAAATGTTTTTGACACGATCTACAGCAACGCCCTGAAGACACTTGAGCACATAGCGACCGGCGTCATCACTCTCTATGAGCAGGCCGGGGCCGTGAGAGGGATTTTCAATGTCGAGCGTATCCCGACAGACTTTGACAACGATCGTGACCCGGATGAGATGACAGTGAACCCATATTGGATTCGGCATGACCCGAGGGACTTAGCAAACCAATAATGGCGGACATCCTGATTGACTTATTAGCAGCGATACAAAGTGACCTGGAAACGGCGAAAGCATCCGGGACGTTGTCAAGCGTCCGCAACCTGTTTGTCAAACACCAAGAAACAGGGACGATTGACGAGTATGCGTTTCAGCCACCCCTGATTATGGTTGAACCGCTCCCCGTCTCTTCCCGCGCCCTGGTCGTTGACGGGAGTTTTGTCGAAAAAGTGTTGCCGATCAAGTTTACAGCCATCACGGGAGAACACGGACGCAGCACGAAAAAGACGGCTGTTGAATTGATTAACGCCGTCGAAGACCTGTTTTTTGGGCAAACATTCGCCATCGCTGAATGGGTGGAGCTTGTCTCGAAAGACTATGCTGCTCCCACGGGGGCTCCGTATGATTTCCCGAATTTTAATGCAGCGACCATCACATTCCAATACATTCATACTGATTGCCGGGAAATCCCGGTTCAAGGGTAGGAGGATACCACAATGTCATTAATCCGCACGAGATTGCAAACAATGAAATTTGCCGTTGCCGAAGAAACCACAGAGAACACGGCAGCGACCGAACTGGCCACTAGCGCCATCTTGCCGCGGGAAGATGGCGTTGAATTCAACCTTGACCGAGACAGCGACGACACCACGTTCATGACGGGATCCCTTTCCGACTCCGCTCCGGTGCCAACCATGTGGAGTGATGATATTGGCCCGTCATTAGTGCCGGTATTAGCACGGGGGAAAGGGACCCTGACGAAACCGGAATATTCCGTCTTAATGAAATCAATTTTCGGGACAGAGAACAGCAACACCGACGGCACGATTGACACCGGGTCAGATACGGTGACGATCGTGATGAAAACCGGAGGGGACCCGACCGCAGGGCAGCTTGTCTATTTCCCGGATGCCGACAGCGGCGCGGGGTTTGTGTCGCGTGTCGTATCAGTCACGACCGGGACATCATTCGACATTTGGCCTGCCCTCCCGGATACTCCCTCAGAAGATGATGAATTCCTGTGTGGCACGAACTGGCAGCTTGCCTCAAGTGATCACCCCTCATTCACCGCCTGGGGCTATTTCGATGGGCCAAAACGCATCCGGTACACCGGCTGTAAAACAATTTCCTGGGAGGCAACCTTTGAAGTGAGCGCCTCGGTGCCGATGGATTTTGTCTGCCGCGCATTGTCTCCTCTCTATGATTACACCGCGCAGGGCGTTACTCCCACGGTTGACCGCACGACCACGCCGTTGCGCTGCCTCGGAATTGACATCTACTCGCTGTTGTCAGCGACAGCGACCGGCACGCCGACCACAACGGAAACCATCCTGAGCGCCCCTGATTTTGATGTCGCGGTGGGTGACAAAATTTTGATTGATGTCGGGTCTGATGTGTGGGAAACGGTCGCGATTTCAGCAGTTTCCGGCGACGCCCAAAGCAATATCACGCTTACTCATGCGGCTGTCAGCGTTGCCGCCTCTGCCGACGATACGGTTTACGTTCAGTCGCTACAATGTGCACAACAAGGGGATTCCGTCACGGTGACGTTGGAAGTGGAAACCGACTTTCAACGGTGCATGGGTTCAACGTATGGCAAGGTGGCTCAGGAACAAGTGAGCCGCACGGTCACCATTGCCAAAACGCCGTATTTTAAAAGTTGGCAGGATTTCTACATGCGGGATTCGGTCAAGGCGTCGGCCCTCATGATTGTGTTGGGCGATACGGAAAACAATATTTTCGCCGTCTATGTGCCGAACAGCGTCAATACGGAAGTCAGCATGACCAATGACCTGCTGATGAAGTTGGACGTAACGAGCCGGGGCGTGGTAGATAGCGTCCTGGGCAACGACCATGAAATTGTAGCGGCTGCGTTTTAACCAGCCGGAAAGGATAGACAATGGCATTATTCAACGCAGACGCCCTGTTGCAGGAAGAAGAGACCGAACACACGTTTGAAATCGCCGGGTTTCGCCAAAATGAGACAGAATATATTACAAAAATCACTATTAAGGTGAATAAATCTGTCAGGGAAACTGCACAGAAGGCGAAACTTAAGTATAACAATATTCGATATATTGCCCGCAATGGGAACACGCGGGCAATGGAGGCTGTTCCTATTTCACGCCCCAAAGAGTATTGTCATGCGATCCTTGAGGCAGGCTATGTGTCAAGTTCTGGCGACGTGGTTGATGTGCATTCCTGCAAGGTCATCAAGGCTCTCGTAACACGGTTTCCGAAATTCGCGGACGCCCTCGCATCAGAATTCCTGGAATACTTTGATGGCGGGGAAGTTTTTCAGAAAAAGCAGGAACAAGAGGATCTTGAAAATTTGTAGCGTGGGCACTTTGGGATGGCGGTGATGAGTGCCCACAATGCCTCAAAAACGCCACCAACACGAACGTATCGGCGTTAAAACGGGCGAAGATGATCAAGAAGATCCCCTGCCCTGAACATGGACATCCTGGGGAGATGCGACCACAATTAGCAGCATGGGTTGAGTTCTACAACGTCGTGGCGCCGTATTCTGACCAGGCGCGACTTGACCATGTATTAATTAGCAAGTTGTGTTTGGATGCTGGCCTGACCTTCTCAGAAGCATTCGAGAAATTGAGCACGATTCATAAGGCGGTGTACGATGCGCGTAAACACAAAGGGATTTCAGAAGGCGATTCGGGACATGGAAACGAGGGCACGGCAGTTTAGCGCTCGTGATGACGTGTTATACCGCAAGGCTGGCGAAGAAGCGTCAATAGCGATTAGCCAGAACTTTGAAGCCGAAGGCCGCCCGAAATGGCGAGTAAGGAAGTATCGCTATCCGTGGCCGATTCTCTGGAAAACCGGACGCATGCGTGCAAGAGCAGAGCGCACGGCCTTAGAGTGGATACACTCAGCACGCGAACACGTCAACCGTATTTTTGCGCCATTCTATGGGTATATTCACCAATACATAGGCATTAAGACAAACCGCAGAATGGTTAAACGCCCGTTCGTCACGTTTCTACAGGCGAATATTGACAAGATGAAAGACTTCTTTCGCAAGGCATTCTTGAGGCCGTAAGTATGGCAGCAACCACAGACACCCTTATATTTGAGTTCAAGGTCAAGGATGACGCCAGCAACGTGTTCTCCGCCTGGTCAAAACGGTTGAAAACGCTTGACCGTGAGGCTCGGAGCACGTTTGGGGGCTTTGGCGGAATCGGGCAAATCGCCTTTGGCGCGTTATCCAATGTTGCGTCTCGCGCGTTCGATGGAATCCTTCAGGGGTTTGGAGCGATCAAGGATGCTGCAACAGACTTCGCGCAAGATTCTGTTGCAGCTTTCCAAAAGTATGAAGCGGGGCTTGCTGAGGTGAGCAAAACAACAGGGTTCACCGGCAAGCAGCTTGAGGAATTAGGCCGATCCGCCAGAGATTTAGCCCGTCCGATTGGGAATTTAGAATCCACCGATCTGTTACGTGTCATGGAACAAGCCGGGTCCCTGGGCCTGGTTGCCGGGAAGAGTTTTGAGGAGGCAAAACAGATTCTTGAAGATTATTCTGTCGAGATTGGGAAAGCCGCGATTGTGATGAACTCATTCGGGAATGACACAGGGAAACTGGCTCAAAGTGTTGCGACCGTGCAAAATGTATTCGGGTTAACGGCTGATACCAGTAAGAATCTCCTGTCAATGTGGACGAAACTCCGGCAAGAAACCGGAGCGACAGAGCTTGATATTGCAAACTTCATGACGCGATTATCAAAAG
>WJLE01000262.1 GCA_014728655.1 Candidatus Uhrbacteria bacterium | reverse complement strand
GTGTCAATCTCTCCCGCTCCCACACCGGTACGTTGAATTTGGACTTCTTCCCCGCTACGCTTAACCCCGATGGACAAGAACACCTCCTGCGGTCCCGTAACCCGGATGAAGTGCTCATCCCGTACTTCTACCTGCCAATTGGACGGATACGTGAAAGAGAAGCCATAGACTGGGTCAGTATAGGTTGCCGTCTCAGTTTCTAGTATGTCAACCTGGGTCGGCGTCATGGTCTCCGTAGCGACCGGATCCAAATCATCACTTGCCTCCATTGTGCAAGAATTTAGCGCCAATATGGCTATTATAATCAAGAAACAATAAAAATTTCGCATTGGTAACCTCCGAATTTTTAGTAGGGATAGGCAATTACAAAGTCAGCGAAAAGAGTTCACTTTCAACTATCATCTTTTATAGAGTTAAATATAAGTTTTATTGTGGCTGAATGGTAACTGGGGTAGCACCACATTCAACCGTGGTCAGGTAAGCCACTTAGCTTTGAGGGCTAGAAAGGCTTTGGAAGGCCGTCCGCGCCGTTTTGGAAGCTGCGGCGGATGCGGAACTTTATGCCATAAGAGTTCCGCCATTGACCATTTATGGTCTGTAATGCCGGCGGCAATCGCGGGCGTGCGCCGCAACCAGCGGCGCCGCTGGCCCGGCAACTGCAGTTCTACCCGGAGACTCTGATGGTAAGTACAAAAGTTGTAAACCGTCCCCATCAGATAGACTCCGGCCTGCAGGCTGGCTTCCTGACGCGGCAAAGCGCGCCCCCGCCGCACCAGGGCCGCCAAGCGCGAGCGGAAGGTGCCGTTCAGCCGTTCGATATAGGCGGTGTTGATGACTCCGCCTCCCTGCGTCTGCTGCACCAACCGCTGGATGGTCTGTTCCGCTCCTTGCACGATCCGGCGCTCGATCCCGACGACCCGGCGCCGGGCATAACGTTTCACGACTTGAGCGATGTGAATCCCATCCCAAGGTCGCAACCGGGGCCGCCCCGGCTTACCGGTGGGCAAGGGCTCTCGGAAAACCGTCCGAATCGCCGTGAGGTAGGAGCTGAGCCCATCCACACAGAACAGCAGGGGCCGACACAGCGCACAGGCTCGCACGTGTTCGATCACCGCCCGGATCAAGTGCTGATCGCGGTGCGCACTCACCGCGCCGCCCAACCACAGGCGGGTGCTGACCTGCATAGCCATCGCCAACCACAAGATGACGCCTTGCGCTTTCACCCAGATCTCGTCGGCTTGGACTTGCCCCAAGTCGCGGGGTTGCTCCACCAGCTGGGCATGAAGCTCCTCACAGTGCTGGCCCGCTTGCTCCTGCAGACTCCGCACCGTGCGCTCATCCCATTCAAAGGCCTGCACAATCGCTTGGACCGGGCACCCGAAAGCCAGCAAGATCAACACACGCGTGATCACCTCCGGCGTCTTCTTGCGCCGATAGAAAACTGTCCCCTTAGTCTCCACAAATGTCTTCTTGCACACATTGCAACGGTACCGCTTTTCTTTCTGACTATGGATTGTGATGTTGCCTTTACCGACTTGACCACTTGCCAAACACTCACGATTAGGGCAAAATACAGTCTGAGGGTCCATGAGCTCACGCTCCTTATTGGTTGGTTGCCAAATCGGATTGTGCTCAGGGATCCTTTTTTGTCAAATCACCCCCCACCACGGTTAAATGCAGTCCTACCGATTGAAGGATTGGGGCTCTTTTCAACAGTATGTCTCACGGGGATTGGGCGCCAGTGGCAGCATCTCCTGGCTTAGGTTCAGACTGTTCAACACGCCTGAGATTAACTTGATTACCTTGCACGTTAGGTGATCTACTGATCTGGTCATAATTCTCTAAACACTTGAACGCTTTCCATTTAAACGCATTGAGGTGTATATCATGAAGAAGTATCGATCTGTACTTTTTGTAATCAGCGGCTTATTGCTGACAGCCGTGCTGTTTTTCACAGTGCGACAGGTATGGGCTAACCAGCAGGTTGCTCGCGCACGGATGGCGCCGCTG